>DATDHP010000430.1:0-5713 GCA_036521515.1 Vicinamibacterales bacterium | reverse complement strand
GACGCTGATGATGTACACGCGCCCCAGCCAACGGTGCACGTCGAGGCGGCGGGCGCGAAGCCTCGTGCTCAGTTGAAACGGACCAAGCGCCAGCGCCACGGCGCTGGCGGCGATGTGCCCGAACACGGCGAGAGGCGCCTCGGCAATCCGCTCTCGAATGAAGGGCGGGCGGAGGTCGGGCATCCAGAGCAACCCGACCGCGTACCCGACGACGATGAATGCAAGGGCCGCCATGAGGCCCCACTTCACCTGCGCGCCCATATTGCCCCCTCGTAGAACAAACGCCCAAAGAACTGCGTTGGTGACAGGAATTCTGTCGCAGCGCGTTTGTTCTACTGGAACCGGCGGGGCCTTCGGCCCCGCCGCTCGCGCGGATGCCGCACTGGCTTTCGTTACGGCGGCAGCCGCGCTTGATCGCTTTTATCCGTCCATCGGCCTCCACCTGTCAATGTCCTGTCGCTGACATTTCTGTGCCTTCCGGCTAGCTGCCGATCTTCTCGCGGAGGACCGGCGCCGCCGTCGTCCAATTGAGCTCGCCGTAGTACTGCGAGGCCCGGTCCGCCGAGAAGTACTCGTAGCTGTTCTTGTCCGTGCGGTTGTCCAGCAATATGCCGCCGGTGATCTGGTGAGCGAACTCGTGCACGGCGGCACGGCCGACGCCGCGAGCCATACCTTCGACGATCTCCTGTCGCGAGGCGCCCGCCGGCGCGTAGCGAACGGCGTTGATGGCCAGGGTGATGAAGCCGAGCGACGCGCGGCCGCCGAGCGGACCCATCCCGAACGATGCGCCGGCGACGGGAACTCGTCTCCGCCAGTCCACCGAGGGCAGCACCTGCACGCGCCAGAACCCTGTTCGCCTGCCGGTCACGGCGATCCGCAACCCCGAGAAGGCGCGTTCGATCTCGAACCGCGAGACGCGCTGGATGACCTCGATGTCCGACGACGTCAGTGGCCCGCCGAGGCGCGACACCACATCCTCGGGCAGCGTGAACGCATCGTCTTCGTACCAGAAGCCGGCCGTCGTCGCGGTCGTGGACGCCTTCCACTCGAGCGCGCTGAAGAGCGACGCCGTCGCCGCCACGGCGACGACCCCCGCAATGAGATTGGCCGTCATCGCCTGCTAGACATCTCCTAAGGCCTGAGTCGTGACAGATGAAGCAAGTTTCTAGTAGCGAAGATCCGCCGATCCACTCGTCGGTTTGAGGCGGAGCTTCGCTACTCGTCCCGGATCCTCGAGTCGCCGTGTACGGGGGTCTGACCCCGTTTACTGGACTGCCTTGTCAGTTAACGCGAGCGCCTTGTCAATGATTGCGAACCCTTCCCGCAGCTCGGCCTCCGTGATCGTCAGCGGCGGGTTCGTAAAGAAGTAGTTCCACCGCACGAACGTGTAGAGGCCCTCCTGCCTGAAGAACCTGCCGAGCGCCGCCATCTCCGGCGAGCTGCCGTTGAAGGGCGCCATCGGCTCGCGCGTGGCGCGGTTGCGCACCAGCTCCACGGCGCCGAAGAGGCCGATCGATCGAACGGCGCCGACCGACGGGTGCCGCTGCTCGAGGTCTGCGAGCAGGTCGGCCATGAGTGCGCCGCGCTGGCGGGCGCGCTCCACGAGCCGGTCATCCTCCATGACCTGGATCGTCGCGAGCGCCGCGGCGCATCCCAGCGGATGGCTCCCGTAAGTGAGTCCGCCCGGAAACGGCGCGTCCTTGAAGTGCTCCGCGAGCGTCCGCCGCATCGCCACGGCCCCGAGCTGCACGTACGAGCTCGTCAGCCCCTTGGCCATGGTCATCAGGTCGGGCACGACCTTCCAGTGATCGACCGCGAACCAGGCGCCGGTACGGCCGAAGCCGGTCATCACCTCGTCGGCGATCATCAGGATCCCGTACTTGTCGCAGAGCGCGCGGACGCCCTGCAGGTAGCCGTCCGGCGGCACGTGGACCCCGTTGGTGCCGGTGACCGTTTCGAGGATGAACGCCGCGATCGTCGCCGCGCCCTCCAGCTGGATGATCTCCTCGAGGTCGCGGAGCGCCACTTCTGTCGTGTCCCATCCACGCTGAATGCCGTGATACGGATCCGTCACGTGCACGAATCCGGGCAGCGGCGGCTGCGACCAGCGGCGCGGCTCGCCGGTTGCCGCGATGGCAGCCGCGGTTGCGCCGTGGTACGAGCGGTAGCGCGCGAGGATCTTCTGGCGCCCGGTGACCGCCCGCGCGATCTTGAACGCATTCTCGTTGGCCTCGGCGCCGCCGTTGGTGAAGAAGAACACGTCGAGGTCGCCCGGCGTGAGCTCGGCCAGCTTCGCGCCAAGGCGCGCGCGCGGTTCGGTGGCCATGGACGGGGTCACATACGCAAGGACGGCGACCTGTTCCTGGATCGCCTTGACCACGCGCTCGTCGGAGTGGCCGATGTTGACAGACATCAACTGACTGTTGAAGTCGATGAACCGCTTTCCTTCCGGCGTCCAGAAATACACGCCCCTGGCGCGCGCCACGGGAATCGGATCGACGGCGCCCTGCGCCACCCATTCGAAGATCGTGTGCTTTTTCGACAGCGAGACGATTTCCTCGCCCGTCATGGTGGTCGTGGCAGTGCTCATCGCGTGCTCCGCTTGAGGAACGAACCCGATCCGGCCTTTCCGGTGAACGTACCGCCGTCCACGATGACGCGGCCGCGCGAGATGACGGTGTCGGTGGCGCCGGTCACCTCCCGCCCCTCGTAGGGGTTGTAGTCCACCCTCATGTGCAGCGTCCTGACCGAGAGGCGCACCTTCTTTTCAGGATCGAAGACGACGATGTCGGCGTCCGACCCGGGCGCGATCGTGCCCTTGCGCGGGAACAGGCCGAAGATCTTCGCCGGCGACGTCGAGGTCAGCTCGACGAACCGGTTCAGCGAGATGCGCCCCGTGCGCACACCGCCATCGTAGACGAGGCTCATGCGCGTCTCGATGCCCGGCGCGCCGTTCGGAATCTTCGAGAAGTCTCCCTCGCCGAGCGTCTTCTGCTCCTTCATGCAGAACGGGCAGTGATCGGTGGAAATCGCCTGGAGGTCGTTGAACGCCAGCCCGCGCCAGAGCCGATCCTGCGTCTCTTTCGGTCTGAGCGGCGGGCTCATGACATACTTCGCGCCTTCGAAGCCGGTTTCCTCGTAGTTCTCGTACGAGAGGAACAAGTACTGCGGACACGTTTCCGCATAGGCCGGGAGCCCGCGGTCGCGGGCCTCGGTGACCATCTCGAGCGCCTCCGCCGCGGAGAGGTGCACGATGTAGATTGGCACGTCGGCGATTTCGGCGAGCGCGATTGCCCGATGCGTCGCCTCGGCCTCGGCTCGCGCCGGGCGCGTGAGCGCGTGATACTTTGGCGCCGTCTTCCCTTCCGCCAGCGCCTTCTTCACCAGCACGTCGATCACGCCGCCGTTCTCCGCGTGCATGCAGATGGTTCCGCCGTTCTTTCCCGTCCTCAGCAGCGCGCGGAAGATGCTGCCGTCGTCCAGCATGAACACGCCCGGGTAGGCCATGAACAGCTTGAAGGAGGTGATCCCGCCGCGGACCAGCGCGTCCATCTCCTGCTCCACCTGATCGGAGATGTCGGTCACGATCATGTGGAAGCCGTAGTCGATGGCCGCCCTGCCCTCGGCCTTCTTCATCCACGTGTCCCACGCGTGATGCAGCGTCTGCCCTTTGTACTGGATGGCAAAGTCGACGATGGTCGTCGTTCCGCCGTGCGCCGCGGCGATCGTACCGGACTCGAAGTCATCGGACGACGTGGTACCGCCGAACGGCATGTCGAGATGGGTGTGGACGTCGATGCCGCCCGGGAGCACGTACTTGCCGGCCGCGTCGATCACGCGGTCCGCCTCCATCGTCAGCGCCGAACCGATCGTCGTGATCTTCTCGCCCTCGACGAGGACATCGCCGCTGTATCGATCGGTGGCGGTGAGGATCGTGCCGTTCCTGATGAGAATCGTCTGCGGCGCCGTCACGGCAGGTGCTCCACCATCAGTCCTCCCGGTGGCTTCCGCCTTCCCGCCGTAGCTTTCGGCGGAGGCGGGAAGCCGGAAGCCACATTTGTCCAGCTGGAAGTCCGTCGCCCATTATAGTGAGCTATAGTTTCGACTTTCCCGGGAGGTCCCATGGTTGCCCTCGCCTCGACGTTCACCGGCCTGCGCTTCGAGAATCCTTTCCTCCTTGCCTCGGCGCCGCCAACCGAGTCGGACAGCAACATCATGCGCGCGTACGACGCCGGCTGGGGTGGCGTGGTGACCAAGACGATTGGCCTGCACCCGGTGGTCAATGTTGACGGACCGAAGACCAAGTTCCTCAGGGCCGACGCCGATTCGCCGCGCCTGTCGATGCAGAAGCGACCGGGAACGTCGCTCCACTCGTCGTGGAACTGGGAGCTCATCTCGGACAAGCCGCTCGACTGGTGGGTGCCGCGAATCTCGCGCATCAAGCGGGCCTATCCCGGCCGCGTGCTGGTCGCGTCGATCATGGCCGGCTCGGGCAGCGACGAGGAGCTGAAGAACTGGCAGGCGCTCGCCACGGCGTGCCAGGACGAAGGGGCCGACGCGCTCGAGCTCAACCTGTCGTGTCCGCACATGGACCGCCAGGACATGGGATCCAACATCGGCAGGGACACCGTGCTCATCTCGACCGTCACGCGGGCGGTGAAAGAGGTGGCGCGCGTGCCGATCTGGGCGAAGCTCACTCCTTCGACAACGGACATCGTCGTCGAGGCGCGAGGCGCGTTTCTCGGCGGGGCCGACGCCATCACGTCGTCCAACACGTTCCCGTCGCTGCCGCTCATCGATCCCGAGACGCTCGACTTCGAGATGAACGTGGACGGGTTCGTGTCGAGCGGCGGCCTTGGCGGCCCGGCGATCCTGCCGTTGTCGATGGCGAAGATGGCGCAGCTCGCGCAAGCGTTTCCGGACAAGTCGTTCTCGGGGATCGGCGGTGTCGCGGAGTTCGCGCACGCACTCAACTACTTCCTGCTCGGCTGCGGGACCGTGCAGGTCTGCACCGCGGCGATGCTCGATCACGCGATCGGCCCGAACGTGCTCAGGCGGCTGCTCGAGGGGATGGCGGCCACGATGGAGCGTCACGGCTGGAAGACGCTCGAGGACTTCCGCGGCGCGAGGCGGAACCGGGTGGTGGTGCACTCGAAGATCCGGCGTCCCGACGCCAAGGCGTATCACGGCGGGTACGAGGCGGAGGGCTACGCCGCCGCGGAGCGATGACGGCAACTCCCGACTCCCAACTTCCAGACTCCCAACGCGGGCCGGCTGAAGCCGGCCCCTACGAGCGCGGAGGATGTGCCCGTGCCTAGGACGTGGGGGCCGGCTTCAGCCGGCCCAATTTCGGCTGTTGGGAGTTGGGAGTTGGAAGTTGGGAGTTGATCGCGTGTGGCTTCCGGCTTCAGCCGGAAGAGACAACGTCGTCGAAGTCACTGAGGATCTATCGGGCAGTCCGCTCTGGAACCCCGATCTCGCGCCGACGCCGCTCGCCCGGCGCACGTGGTCCACCTACCACATCGCCGCGCTCTGGATCGGCATGAGCGTGGTGATCACCACCTACACGCTGGCCTCGGGGCTGATGCAGCAGGGCATGACGTGGTGGCAGGCGATGAGCGTCATCCTGCTCGGCAACACGATCGTGCTGCTGCCGATGATCCTGAACGCGCACGCCGGCACGAAGTACGGCATCTCGTTTCCGGTGCTGTGC
>DATDHP010000429.1:0-7110 GCA_036521515.1 Vicinamibacterales bacterium | reverse complement strand
ACAAGCCGCTCGCCACGCTCCGCGCCGAATAGGGAAGAGGCTCTATGGACGTGTTAAGATCGCTAGTTGCCGGTCCCTGAAAGGGCTTGGCATTGGGGAGCATCAAAGGCGCATGGACGTGGCGAACTACCGGGACGCGCTCATCCAGAAGCGCGGCGAGCTGCTCGGCGGACCCGCGGCCAAGCCGCTCCAGTGGACGATGGAGAACAACTCCGGGCGTCAGGGAGACATGGCGGACCAGGCCAGCGGCAACAACGAAGTACACATCCAGCTCAAGCTCAAACAGACCGACGCGAAGATTCTCCAGGCGATTGAAGAGGCGCTGCGCCGGATCGACCTGGGGACCTACGGTATCTGCCGCGACTGCGGTGAGCACATCGCCGAAGCGCGCTTGCGGGCGATTCCATGGACGCGAGTCTGTATCACCTGCAAGGAAAAGCAGAAGGCGTAGCGACGACGTGAAGCATGCAGAGCTGCAGCAACTGCTCACCGAGCTCGCGGCGGACCGCCTGGCGTTGCTGCAGCGCCACGAGGCCGGTGCCCGCGCGGTGAGGCATTACGATTTCAACAACACCTATCAATACGTCATCAGCCGCGAAGAGACGCACCTCGGGTGGTTGCTGAATGCGCTCGCCGACTTCGGCAGCGGGCTGCCGGGGCCGTCGAAGACGCTGCCGGTGCCGCCGGCGCCCAAGCCGGGCAGGAACGTCGAGGCCGCCGCGTACAGGGGCATCCTCGAGGACGACGCATCCCACCTCGGAGCGTTCGTGGAGACCTGGCGGCCGCGTGTGGCGCACATGTCGCATGCGCGCCACCGCTACATGCTCGACGTCATCTTCGGCGAGTCGCTCGAGCACAAGCGGCTGTTCGACCAGGCCGCGGCCGGGTTCGAGGACCTGCTCGGCCGCCGCACAGGCGGCGTTCCCCGCCAGGGCGCGGTCCTGTCCACTCGCTGGATGGAATAGAACCTCGTCGTTCTCACTTCTCGGGTTCTCGCTTTCTCGGTTCGTGTTCAGGTTCGGAGTTCAGTTCCAGGTTCCGGGTTCCGGGTTCGCAGTTCGGAGTTCGAGGTTCGCAATTCTCGGTTCCGCTTCGTCTTCTCGGTTCGCGCGCTATTCCCGAACCGCGAACCTGAACGCGAACCAAGCAGGAGAACCAAGAAGCGAGAAACCGCGAACCGAGAACTGCGAACCGAGAACCGAGAACTGAACCACGAACCTGAACACGAACAGAGAAGTGAGAAGGTAGAAGCGTGAACGGTTCGCTCTTCCAGAAAGTGGCCATCGCGATTGGGAGCAACCTGGGTGGCCGGGAGCGTTACCTGCGCGATGCGGTGGACGCGCTCCGAGGCGTCGTCTCCCACCTTCGGGTGTCGGCGTTTCACGAAACGGCGCCGGTCGGCGTCGGCGAGCAACCGAAATTCCTGAACGGCGTCGTGGTGGGGGAGACTGCGCTCGGCCCGCGCGCGCTGCTCACCCGGCTGCTGGAGATCGAGCAGCAGTTCGGGCGCGAGCGGCCGCACGCCGGAGCGCCCCGCACGCTCGATCTCGATCTGATTCTCTACGGCAATGCCGTGATCGACGAGCCCGGCTTATCAGTTCCGCACCCGAGATTTCACGAGCGCGCCTTCGTGCTCGAGCCGCTCGCCGAGCTTGCCCCGGACTGGCGCGACCCGCGCTCAGGCCTGACGGTCCGCCAGTTGTTGGCGCGACTGCCCGACAGGCGCCGCGAGCACGCTGTCGGTGCCGGGCGATGTCCCAACTGCGGCGCGGTGCTCACCACTACGTACTGCCCTGACTGCGGTCAGAAGCAGGGACCGGTGAACCCGTCTCTGCATGATTTGCTGCATGACACCGTCCACGAGCTCCTCCACGTGGACGGCAGAATCTTTCGTTCAGTCCGGCTCCTGCTGCTCCGGCCTGGCTGGTTGACGCGCGAAGCGTTCGCGGGTCGCCGTGCCCGCTACCTCACACCGATGCGCTTGTATCTGATATTCAGCGTCGCCTATTTCGCGATTGCGGCCGTCGCGCCCGATGCGCCCGGAGGGATCCAGGTAAGGGCGACAGCGGACGAGTCCGGCGATGCGGGGCTCCAGGAGCTCGGGTTCGCGAGCGAAGCCGAGATGGAAGCGGCGGTAGTCCAGTCACTGAACGTCTGGATCCCTCGCGTGATGTTCATCCTGGTGCCGTTCTTCGGGGCGCTCGTCATGACGGCCAACCGCGCGTCGGGGCAGAACTATCCGCAGCACTTCGCATTCGCGCTGCACGTGCACGCGGCATGGTTTCTCGCCGCGGCTGTCGTGGCCGCCGTCAGTTTCTTCGGGAGCGGTGTGCTGGCTGCCGGCGTGCAGCTGCTGGCGCTTGCCTACGGCCTGGCATACTTGACGCTTGCGTGGAGAACCGCGTACGCCACAACGACCGCCAGCGCGCTGTGGCGCGCCGCGTGGGTGACCGTGGTGTACTTGGTTGCCGTAAGCGCGGCGATTTTCGCGATCATCCTGCCGGTGATCTTCAGCAGGCGGTAAGAACAAGAGAGGCGGACCTGAAGGTCCGCCTCTAACATTCGTGATTGGTGACTGGTGATTCGTGATTTGTGATTGATTCGTGATTCTCTTGAATCACGAATCGCCAATCACGAATCACGAATGCGCCGCCGCGTGGGGCTCCGCGTGGCGGCGGAAAACCCCGCGCCAGCCTTCTTCGAACAGCGTATAGACGACGGGTACCAGCACAAGCGTCACCAGCGTCGACGCCAGCAGCCCGCCGATGACGACGCGGGCGAGCGGCGCCTGCAGCTCGCCACCCTCGCCGATCCCGATGGCCATCGGCACGAGGCCGAGCATCGTCGCAATCGACGTCATCAGGATCGGACGCAGGCGCGTGCGGCCGCCGATCTCCACCGCTTCGCGCAGCGGCAGCCCGTCCCGCCGCCGGAGCGTGTTGATGTAGTCCACCAGCAGGATTGCGTTGCTGACCACGATTCCGGCCAGCATGATCACGCCGATGTACGCCTGCATGCTGAACGGCGTGTCCGTGAGCAGCAGTCCGCCGACGACGCCAATCGCCGCGACGGGAATCGAGAACATGATGATGAACGGGTCGCGCAGCGACTCGTACTGAGACGCCATGACGGCGTAGACCAGGATGATCGCCAGGATCAGCACCAACTGCAGCTGCTTGAACGACCGCGCCTGCTCCTCGACCTCGGCGCCGAAGCCGACGGCGAAGTCGGGCGGCACGCGGATCTGGCCGAGGCGCGACTGCACCCCGGCGACCGCGTCACTCAGCGTAACCTCGGTCTCGGCGTTCACCCGTGTGATCCGCTCCATGTTCTTGCGATCGATCTGCACGGGTCCCGACTCGCGCTCGACGGCGAGCATGTTGCGCGCAGGTACGACCTGGCCGTTCGGCGTGCTGACGAGCACGTCGCCGATGTCCGCGATCGCCCGGCGATCTTCTTCCCGCAGCCGCACGATGATCGGGTATTCGTACCCGCGTTCACGATACTGTGCGGCCTGTGTGCCCTGCACGTTGGTCTGGATCGTGGTGGCGACGCTCTGGGCGCTCATGCCAAGCATCGCGGCTTTTGGTCGATCCACCCGGATGGCGATCTCGGGACGACCCTCGTCGCGGCCGACGCGCACGTCGGCAATCCCGGGTGTATCGGCCATCACCACGCGTGCTTCGCGAGCGATCCGGTTGGCATCCGCGATGTCGTGGCCGCGAATCTCGAGCGACAGGCGGCTGTCGTCGCTGCCGCCGAGCAGACGATTGAGCGCCCAGTTGCCTCCGGACGGCTGGGCACGCACGACCACACCGGGCAGTCCCGAGAGCCGGCGCCGCAGGTCCTGAGAAATTTCGTCGTTGGTCCGGGTACGCTCGTCGCGCGGCAGCAGCCGGATGTTGAGCTGCCCGCGATGGCTGTTGCCGCCGCCGCCGAAGCCGCCGCCGGCGCCGCCGCCGCCGCTGGAGATGATACCGGTCTGCTCCGGCACCGAGTCCCTGACCATCTGCTCGAGCCGCAGCATGACCGCTTCGGTCCGCTCGATGCGCGTGCCGACGGCGAGCTCGGCGTTGACGGTGACCTCGCCCTCGTCGGTCTGCGGCAGCAGCTCGATGCCGACCCTCGAGAACAGCATGACGGCCGCCACCACGAGGGCGGCCGCCCCGGCCACGACCGTCGGACGGTGGGCCAGCGCCACGTGGATGACCTTGCGATAGCCGTCATCCATCCGTTCCAGTACGCGCTCGCTGGCGCGGAAGAAGCTGGCCATGATGCCCCTTGCCTCCTCCTCTTCTTTGGGGGTGTGCAGCCAGCGCGAGCAGAGCACCGGCACGATGGTTACGGCGACGAAGAGCGACATCGCCAGCGAGAACATCACGACCACGGAGAGCTGCGAAAAGAGGATGCTCGACGTTCCCGACAGGAACAGCAGCGGAATGAAGACGGCGATGTGCGTCAGCGTCGACGCGAGAATCGCCGACCAGACCTCCTCGCTCGCATCGATGGCGGCCGTCATCCGGTCCTTGCCCATGTGCAGGTGCCGGTGCGTGTTCTCGAGCACGACAATGGCCGCGTCCACGATCATGCCGATGCCGAGCGCCAGCCCGCCGAACGTCATCGTGTTCAACGTGAAGCCGCCGAAGTAGAGGAGCGCGAAGGTCCCGATGACCGACACCGGGATGGACGTGCTGACGATCAGCGTCGACCGGAAGTCGCGCAGGAAGGCGAAAATGATGAGCATGACCAGGGCCCCGCCGACGAGCGCGTGCTCCTGCACGTTGTGGATGGCCTGCTCGATGAACCGGGACGTGTCCTGGCTGACGATCACACGGATGCCCGGCACCTCACGGTTGATGCGCTCCACTTCCGCCTTGACGCCGCGCGCGACTTCCACCGTGTTCTCGCCCGTCTGCTTGTTCACCTGGAGGCGGATGCCCCCCCGCCCGTTGATGCGCATGAAGCCGCGCCGATCCTCCTTGCCGTCCACCACCTCTGCAAGGTCGCGCAGGTACACGGGCACGCCGTCCCGCGTCATCACGACCAGGTTGCGGATGTCGTCCAGGCTCGTGAACTGCCCCTGGCTGCGCACGAGGTACGTCGCATCTCCCTGGTTGACCTCGCCGAGCGGCAGGTTCTCGTTCTCCTGGCGCAGGAGCTGCACCACGCGGTCCACCGAGAGGTTGAGTGCCGTAATCTTTTCCCGCGAG
This sequence comes from Vicinamibacterales bacterium, assembly GCA_036521515.1. Classification (GTDB taxonomy): domain Bacteria; phylum Acidobacteriota; class Vicinamibacteria; order Vicinamibacterales; family UBA2999; genus Gp6-AA40. The sequence goes on along the minus strand of DATDHP010000429.1, from coordinate 1,900 downwards.
AGCTCGATTTGAATCTGGCGGCGCAGACCACCGTTGACGGTCACCGCGGCAACACCGTTCACGCGCTCGAGGCGCGTTGACAGGTCGTTCTGTGCGATCTCCCGCAAGGTGACCGCGTCGTAATCGCCGTCGACCCCGAGCTGGATGATCGGCATCGCGTTCGAGTCGGCCTTGAAGATCGTCGGCGGGTCGGCATTCTCGGGCAGGCGGCCGCGGACGCGATCGATGCGGGTCCGGACCTCGTCAACCGCTTCCGACATGTCCGTCCCGAACCCGAAGTTGAGGCGGATCTGACTGCGCCCCTCCTGCGAGCTCGATTCGATCCGCTCCAGTCCGGCAACGGCGCTCACCGTCTGTTCCATCGGCCGGGTAATCAGCTCCTCGATTTCGAGCGGACCGACACCGGCATAGGTGACGTTGACCGAGATGGTCGGCTGCTCGAATTCCGGCATCAGGTCCACCGGCAGCCGGGTCAGCGAGATGGCCCCGAGCAGCACGACGGTGCCGCTGATCATGAACATCGTGACGGGGCGATGAATCGCAAGACGAGGAATGCTCATGGCGACACTCTATACAAGCCTTACGTGAACGTGCAACACACTTGACTATTGACCCTGGCCTTGTGGACCACCCCGGCGGCCGCCGCCCTGGCGCCCGCCGGCAAGCCCGTCACGCCCGCCACGCGACGCACGGCCGGCCGACGGGACGCTACCCGCGCCGCCGTCCTCTCCCCCGAGCACGAACCGATCGCCATCGTTGAGCGCCGCGGCGCCTGTGGTGACCACCCGGTCACCTTCCGCCAGGCCACCCACGATCTCCGTCTTCTCGTCGTTCTCGATGCCGATCTCCACCGCGCGAAACGCCGCGGTGTTGTCCTCCTGCGCGAGGAACACGCCGCGCTTGCCGCCGACGTCGACGACGGCGTTGGTCGGCACCACGATCGCATCAGGCTTCTCGCTCACCGTGATGCCGACGCGCGCATACATGCCGGGCTTGAGGCGGAAGCTCGGATTGGGGATCTCGATTTCGATCGGGAACGTGCGCGTGGCCGGGTCCAGCACCGGTGCAATGCGGGCGATCCGGCCGGTGAACGTCTCTTCGGGAAATGCATCCACCGCGACATCGGTGGCGTCGCCGAGCTCCACAATCCTGAGATCCTTCTCGACGACGTTCGCGACCATGCGGACGCGGCTGATGTCGACGACGTCCGCGACGGGGGCGTTCTGCGACACGAAGGCGCCGGGGTCCGCCGCGCGGCGCGCGACGAAGCCGTTGACCGGCGAGCTGACCACCGTGTTCGCCATGTTGACCCGCAGCTCCTCGAGCCGCGCATTCGACTGGGTGTTCTGCGCGCGCGCGAGATCGAGCGCCGCGACGGCCGACTGGTAGCGCGCCTCGTTGTCGTCGAGCGTCTGCTTGGGGAGCAACTGGCGTTCGAACAGACTCCGCGACCGCTCGACGTTCGTCCGCGCGAGCTGCAGATCCGCTTCGCGCTGCCGGATGGTAGCACTGGCGACCTCCATGGCCGCTTCGGCCTGGCGGATCTGCTCCACCAGCTCCTGGTCTTCGATCTTGGCGATGCGCTGGCCGCGGCTGACCCGGTCACCGAGCTGCACGTAGACCTGTTCGAGGCGTCCGGCCGCACGCGGAACGACGGCGACCGTGGAATCGCCGATCAAGTTGCCGACGACGATCAGCTCCTGCTTGACGGCGCTGCGTTGTGCATTGGCCACTTCAACCGTGAGCGGGCCACCGAACCCGCCGCGGCCGCGGCCACCAAACGCGCCACCACCGCGCTGGCCGCCCTGGCCCGGCTGTGCCGCCGCCTGCTCCTGGTCCGCGGCCTGCGCAGACTCGCGGCTGAACAGGCCCGAGTAAAACGCCGCACCGGCGAGAGCCC
>DATDHP010000428.1:0-8188 GCA_036521515.1 Vicinamibacterales bacterium | reverse complement strand
TTCATCGGGCTCGGCCTCATGGGCCGTCCCATGGCGAAGAATCTCATCAAGGCTGGCTACCCGGTCGTCGCCCACAGCCGCAGCCGTCCGCCGGTAGACGACCTGGTTGCCGCCGGCGCGCGCGCCGCGGCGTCGCCGGCCGACGTCGCGCGCCAGTCGACCCGCATCATCACGATGGTGCCCGACGGCCCGGACGTCGAGCAGGTGCTCGAGGGTCCTGACGGCGTGTTCAGCGCGATACAGCGCGGCACCATTCTGATTGACACCAGCAGCATCGCGCCCAGCGTGGCCAAGCGCCTGGCCGGGCGCGCCGCCTCGCTCGGCGCCACGATGCTCGACGCGCCGGTCAGCGGCGGCGAGATCGGCGCGATCAGCGGGACGTTGTCAATCATGGTCGGCGGGGAGGCGCGCGCGTTCGATGAGGTGAAGCCCATCCTGGACGCGATGGGCAACCCCGAGCGTGTCATCCGCATCGGCGAAGCGGGCGCGGGGCAACTGTGCAAAGTGTGCAACCAGATGGTGATTGGCGGCGCCCTCGCCGTGGTGAGCGAGGCGTTCACGCTGGCGCGCAAGGCCGGCATCGATCCCGCCAGGGTGCGCGAGGCGCTGCTCGGCGGCTTTGCCGCCAGCCGCGTGCTCGAAGTCCACGGCGAGCGCATCCTGAAGAGCAACTACAAGCCAGGCTTCCGCACGGCGCTCTACGCGAAGGATTATCGCAACGTCGCCGCGGCGCTCTCCGAATACAACTCGCCCGCTCCCGTGAGCGTGGTCATCCAGCAACTGGTCAACGCGATGATGGCCAGGGGGCAGGGCGAAGTGGATTATTCGGCACTCGCGACGGTGCTGTTCGACCTGGCGGGTCTGGACGATCGGTCGGCAGCGGGCAGCCGGCAGCCCGCCGTGGCTGGCAGCGGGCAGTAGCTGGTCGCCGGCTTCACGGCCGGCTGCCCGCTGCCGGCTTCATGCGATCCCGACTTCCTCGTTCAGGAACCCAACCAGATACTTCCACGCCAGGTAATAAACCGTCATCCCCACCGGAAACATCGGCAGTGCAAACTGCGGCTGGATCGTGAAGACGTCCAGCAACCGCGCCAGCGCGATCCCGGAAGGAATCAGGATGATCGGCAGCAGCGCGCCGTGCATGCCCAGTGACAACGGACTGCGGGATCGCGTTGCCAGGTGCAGCATGTTCCACGCGCCCCACATGTTCGGCACGACGGCCATCGGGAACACGATGGCGCGCTCGAGCGGCGGGCCCGGCAGCGGGATGACGAACTGGTTCGGCACCTCGAAGTAGAACCGGAAGTACGCGTAAATCGCGATCGCCGCCAGCAGCACGGCGGTGGGCACAGTCACGCCCGCCATGTACGCACGCAGGTATGGATGCGGTCGCATGGTGAACCTCCGTTACAGGTGATAGGCCAACAAGAAAAGCCCTTCGGGAAACATCGACAGCATGATCGCCACGAAGACCGCCAGGCTGAGATCGACCCGCGACCACCGACGGGGTGCATCCAGTCGATCGACCACGCGTGTCCAGAGCTCGTGACCCGGCGCGCCGGCGATGGTCGGCGGCAGCGCGGCGCGCAGGAGACGTTCGAACCGGTCGTTCTCGCTCATGGTTGGATTCCCAGCCGCGTCAACTCCAGCCTCAGCGCGCGGGTGGCGCGAAACACCCGCGACTTGACGGTGCCAACCGGAATCTCGAGCGCGTCGGCGATCTCGGCGTACGGACGCTCCTCGATGAGCGCCAGCGTGACGACCTCCTGCAGCCGCGGCGGCAGGCACCGGAGCGCACGCTCGACCGCTTCGGCGACGCCGCGATCGGGCGCGGACGCCGCTTGCGCGTCAGGACTGCTGCGGCGGCGCACAGCGTGCCGGCGCGCCGTCCGCAGGTGATCGCGCGCCGCGTTGGTGGCGATCCGCCGCATCCACGCGCCGAAACTGCGTGACGCATCGAACCGCGCCCTGCCCCGGTACGACCGCCAGAAGGCCTCAACCACCACATCGTCCGCGGCGCTCGCATCGCGGACGATCCGCAACGCCCACCGGTGCACCTCGGCGTGGAAGGCCGTGAAGAGCGCCTCGAAGGCCTCCCGGTCACCATGTACAAAACGCCTGAGAAGCTCGCCATCGGGCTCGTCCGCCATCGGCCTCTATCTGCCTTACTCGTGAGATGCCCGAAAGGTTCCGTGGATTAACCGGCAGCAGGCAGCGGGCAGTCGGCCGGCAGCTTGCCGCTGGCCGGTAGCGGAGCTCCGCCTGAGACGAGTGGATCGGCGGATCTTCGCTACTAGATGCGCGGGCGCCGTGGCGCCCGCGCCCAAGACAGATCCTAAGGCGAACGATCAGAAACTTGCGTCATCTGTCACCACTCAGGCCTTAGGAGATGTCTACGCGGGACGCAATTGCCCGCGCTCGAGGCGGAGCACGCGGTCGCAGGCGGCGGCGAGCCGCGGGTTGTGCGTGGCGATGACGGACGTGAGGCCGTGCTCCGCGTGCATCTCGCGCAGCAGCGCGTGCAACGATTCGGCGGTCGTCTCGTCGAGATCGCCGGTCGGCTCGTCGGCGAGGACCAGCGCCGGCTTCATGACCAGCGCCCGTGCGACCGCGACGCGCTGCTGCTCGCCGCCCGACATCAGGCTCGGCCGGTGCGTCAGGCGATCGGCGAGGCCCACGCGCGTCAGCAGGTCGGTCGCGCGCTCGCGCGCTTCGGTCAGGGACAGGCGCGCGATGCGCATCGGCATCTCGACGTTTTCGAGGGCCGTGAACTCGGGCAGCAAATGGTGGAACTGGAAGACGAAGCCGACGTTCCGATTGCGGAACTCCACGAGATCGCCGTCGCTCATCGCCGTCAGCTCGCGCCCGCCCGCGTCGATCCGCCCCGAGTCGGGCCGGTCGAGACCGCCGAGCACGTGCAGCAGCGTGCTCTTCCCGACGCCCGACGCGCCGACGATGGCCAGCATCTCCCCCTGCTCGACCGCCAGATCGAGATCGCGCAGGACGTGAATGCGCTTCGGGCCGATGACGTAGAACTTGTTGAGACTCCCGACGGCAACAAACGGCATCACCGACGTCATTCGAAGCGGAGAGCCTGGACCGGGTCGAGGCGCGACGCCTGGCGAGACGGGTAGATCGTGGCGAGGAACGAGATCAACAGGGCGGCGAAGACCACGACCACGAAATCCAGCGGCTGGACGACGAACGGGATGTAGGACACCTGGTAAACATCCATCGGAATGCGGATGAGGCGATAGCGGTCGAGCACGAAACAGAGCGCCAGCCCGCCGATGCCGCCGATCGCGGTGCCGGTCGCCCCGATGATCAGCCCCTGCATCATGAAGATCCGCATGATCCGCGACGACGAGGTGCCCATCGTCTTCAGGATAGCGATGTCCCGGCTCTTCTCCATGACCAGCAGGATGAGCGACGCGATGATGTTGAGCGCGGCGACGGCCACGATGAGGCCGATGGCAATCCCCATCGCCATTCTCTCCAGCCACAGCGCGGAGAAGAGCTGCGCGTTCATGTCGGTCCAGTCCTGCGCCACGTAACCCGCCCCGAGCCGTTGCGGGACGTCTTCGGCCACCTGCGGCGCGGCGTAGATGTTGGCGACCTTGGCCTGGATGAAGTCGACGCTCTCCTTGCCCACCAGCCGCTTCGCGAAATCGAGCGACACGTATCCGTACGCCGAGTCGAACTCGTAGAGGCCGAGGCTGTAGATCCCGGCCACGCGCGCCCGGCGGACGCGCGGGATCATCCCCATCGGGGAGAGCGTGCCCTGGGGGGTGGTCAGCGTCACGGAATCACCGACCCGCACGCGCAGCACATTGGCGAGATCGCGGCCGACGAGAATACCCGGCAGCTCCTCCTCGCTGCGGGACGCGACGCCCTCCACGGCGCCCTGGAACATCGTGCGCTGGATGTCGGTGACGTCCGGCTCGAGCGCCGGGTCGATGCCTTTGAACGTGATGAACGCGTCACCGGCCTCGGTGCTGACCAGGGCCCGGCCCAGGATCGCCGGTGCCGCGCCGGTGACCCCGGGGACTGCGCGAACCCTGGCGACCTCCGCCTGGTAGTCTTCGATGCCGCCGGTCTTCCACACGTACAGGTGAGCGGTCGAGCCGAGGATGCGGTCCCGCAGCTCGCCCTGAAGACCGGTCATCAGCGCCAGCGCGACGACGAGCGCCATCACCCCGACCGCGACGCCGAGCGTGGAGATGAGCGAGATCAGGGAGATGAACGCCTGCTTGCGGCGCGCCAGCAGGTAGCGGAGGGCGATGAACAGCTCGAAGCGCATGGTTAGCTGGCAGGTGGCCGACCTGAAGGTCGGCCTCTACATCCTACCGTGTTCGTAGAGGCGGACCTTCAGGTCCGGCTTCACTTCGGCCTCATCAACGGGAACAGGATCACGTCGCGAATCGACGGGCTGTTGGTCAGCAGCATGACGAGCCGGTCGATGCCGACGCCTTCGCCCGCTGCCGGAGGCATCCCGAACTCGAGCGCGCGGATGTAGTCCTCGTCCATCGCGTGCGCCGTCTCGTCACCGCCGGCGCGGTTCCGTAATTGTTCCTCGAACCGGCGGCGCTGCTCGGCGGGATCGTTGAGCTCGCTGAAGGCGTTGGCCACCTCGAACCCGCCGATGTACAACTCGAAGCGCTCGACGGTCTCGGGATCGTCAGGCTTCTGCTTCGAGAGAGGCGAGACCTCGGTGGGGAAGTCGTACACGAACGTCGGCTGCACCAGATCTGCTTCGCACAACGCCTCGAAGAGATCCGCTGCGATCCGGCCCGCACCCCCAGCCGGCGTCACCTCGATGCCGAGCCGCCTGGCCAGCGCCGCGGCCGTTTCGCGCGAGCGAAGCGCGCCCTCGGGGATCTCCTCGCCCAGCTTCCCCGCCGCCGCGGCGCGCGCCCCGTCGCGCAGGGACAGCCGGCGGAACGGCGCCGCGAGCGAAATGAGGTGCTCGCCGAATCGCACCTCCTCCGCGCCCACCGCCTTTCGCGCAACCTCGGGCAGCATCCCCTCGCTCAGCCGCATCAGGTCGTTGTAGTCGGCGTACGCCTGGTAGAACTCCAGCATCGTGAACTCGGGATTGTGCTGCGTCGAGATCCCTTCATTCCGGAAGTTACGGTTGATCTCGAACACGCGTTCCATCGCGCCGACCGTCAGCCGCTTGAGGTAGAGCTCCGGCGCAATGCGCATGTAGAGCCGCATGTCGAGCGCGTTGTGATGCGTGACGAACGGCCGCGCGAGCGCGCCACCGGCGAGCGGCTGCATCATCGGCGTCTCGACCTCGAGGAAACCGCGGTCGACCAGAAACTCGCGGATCGCGGAGATCACGCGGCTTCTCACCTCGAAGACCTTCCTCGAATCGGGATTGACGATGAGGTCCAGGTAACGCTGGCGATAGCGGATCTCGACGTCGGTCAGGCCGTGCCACTTCTCGGGCAGCGGCAGCAGGCACTTGGCCAGGAACTCGAGCTTTGACGCCCAGATGGTGAGCTCGTTCGTCTTGGTGCGGAACAACCGCCCTTCAACGCCCACCAGGTCGCCGAAATCAAGCAGCTTGAAGATCTTGAAGTCGCGCTCGGGAAGCCCGTCCTGGCGGATGTAGACCTGGATGCGCGCCTTGCCGTCCGAGAGCACGAGAAAGTTTGCCTTGCCGAACGTGCGCAGCGCGAGGATGCGGCCGGCCACACGCGTGATGATCTGCGCGGCCTCGAGCTCCGCCCCGGTCTTCGCGCCATGCGCCGACACGACGGCGTCGATCGTGGCCGCCGGATCGAAGCGGCGCGGGTAGACGTCGATCCCGAGCGCGCGCAGCTCCTCGAGATTGGCGCGCCGCTGGAGCACCTGGTCGGAATCCTGGATGGTACTCATTCGCGCTCGAGCTTCCGGCGGATCGCGTCGAGGATCCCGTTGATGAAACGCACCGAGTCGTCGTTGCTGAAGGTGCGCGCCAGCTCCAGCGCCTCGTTGATGATCACCTTGGCGGGCGTGTCCGCCTCGTGAAGGAACTCGTAGACGGCGAGCCGGAGGATGAGCCGATCCAGCACGTTCATCCGCTCGATGCGCCAGTGCTCGGCCGCCTCGCCAATGACCGGATCGATCTCGGCCACGCGCCCCGTGACGCCGTCCGCGAGCGCCGTGGCAAAGGCGCGGTGTTGTTCGGTCATCGTCTCGTTCGACGCCGGGCCGGTCCAGAACGTCTGCCGGACTTCGTACATGGACGCCTTGCCAACCTCCCACTGGTAGAGCATCTGGACCGCGGCTTCCCGCGCGCGGTGGCGCGATTCCCGTGGCGCGCGTGCCGTCGCGCGCCGTTCCGTATTCGCCGTCACTCGCCAACCCTTTCTTCGAACAGCCGGAACAACGTCGCCATCTCGATGGCCGCGATCGCCGCCTCTCGTCCCTTGTTGTCGGCGTTGTCGGCCGAGCGCGCCGCCGCCTGCTCGTCGGTGAGCGTGGTCAGCAATCCGAACGCCACCGGCACGCCGGTGACCTGCGCCGCCTCCATGATCCCGTGCGAGGCGGCGGCGGCGATGTACTCGAAATGCATCGTGTCGCCCTTGATGAGGCAGCCAATGCAGATCACCGCGTCGAATTGTCCCGTTTCGGCGGCCCGCAGCGCGCCGATCGGCAGCTCGAAGGCGCCAGGGACGTGGATGAGCGTGATGTCGTCGTCGGAGACTTCTGCTTCCTCGAGCACCTCGCGAGCCCCCTGCAGCAGGCCAAGGGTGATCTCCTCGTTGAAGTGCGAGACCACGATCGCAAAGCGGCACCCCGCCGCGTGTCGCATCCCGCGCAGTTCATTCACCACTACCTTACCCGCCTCACCTGCCCCATCCTCCCTGCCTCGCCCTACCCGCCCTACCCGCACTACTCGCCCTACTCGCCCTTGAAGAGCGGCTTGCGCTTCTCGAGAAACGCCGCCGTGCCTTCGCGCATGTCCGTCGTGGACGCGACGAGGCCGAACAGCGTCGCCTCGAGGAACTGGGCCTTGTCGAACGGCTGCTCGAGGCCCCGGTTCACGGCTTCGAGGATGTATTGCACGGCGATCGGCGCTTTCGTCGCGAGATCCGCCGCCATTCGTTTCGCCTCGGACAGCAGGTCGGCATGAGGCACGACCCGTGTCACCAACCCGATCTGCAGCGCCTCCTGCGCGGTGATCTGACGTCCGGTCAGGAGAAGATCGAGCGCGACACCCTTGCCGACCAGCCGCGGGAGCCGCTGCGTGCCGCCGTACCCCGGGATGATCCCGAGGTTGATCTCCGGCTGGCCGAGGCGGGCCGTGTCGGCCGCGATGCGAATCGTGCATGCCAGCGCCAGCTCGCAACCGCCGCCAAGCGCATATCCGTTGATCGCGGCAATGACCGGCTTGCCCAGGTTCTCGATGACGTCGAACACGTGCTGCCCGCGCAGCGCATGTTCTTTCCCTTGCGTCGGGCTCTGGACCGCCAGCTCGCTGATGTCGGCGCCGGCCACGAACGATTTTTCGCCCGCGCCGGTGATGATCACCACGCGCACGGCGGCGTCGTGCTTCAGGTCGAGGGTCGCGCGGCGCAACTCGTCGACCGTTTGACTGTTGAGCGCGTTGAGAACCTTGGGGCGGTTGATCGTGATTACGGCGACGGGGCCGTCGCGATCGAGCATGAGGTTCTCAAAGGTCATCGTGGCCTCGACAGGCTTCGGGGCGGGTCGAAATTATACCCCACGCCCAGCAGCCGATCGTGGCAAGGAGCGCACCGGTCGCATCGGCCGCGAGGTCCGCGAGGTCCGCGCTGCGACCGGGGACGAACCGCTGGTGGAACTCGTCGCTCATACCGTGTCCGACCGTTATGGCGATCGCCATCGCAGCCATGCGCACAGTGATGCGGCGCGGCAGTCCCCCGGCCACCGCGCGCACGGCAGTGAGGCCAAGGACGGTATACGCGATCAAGTGAGCCGACTTGTCGGAGGCCCCGCCCGGCAACGGCGGGTCGCTCAGTGACGAGACGAAGAAGATGGCCGCCATGCAGGCGACCACAGGCCCCCAGAGCCACAATCTGCGCGCCACTTACAGGGGCAGCGGGTACAGAAGCCACCCGATCAGGATGCCGCCCGCGACGAAGCCGCCAAACAGCTTGGCCCCGAACAGCAGCTGCTCGCGCGGCTCGTCACGCATCAGTGTGGCGAACGCCACGGA
>DATDHP010000427.1:0-19164 GCA_036521515.1 Vicinamibacterales bacterium | reverse complement strand
GAAATGCGACAGGCGCCGAACTCGGCCGTAATTTGAAAATAGCGGCGCAATTCAGCGCAAACCGGACGGCTCGGGCGGTCGGTTTCCCGTCCCTGACAGGACTTGATGGTCGGACGAGCGACACATCGGGACGCTGCCTTGTTGAAAAGCTTAGGAATTTTGCTGGCTCTCGCTTTGCCATTGCAGAGATCTCGATGTTCTCGACCCGCGTGTCGGCGTCCAGTCCGGTCCATGGCGGCCCCTTTCTGGAGCGAGGAGTCGTGTACGCCGACGGCCGCCGCAAGGGAGCGCTGACGTGCTGACGCTCGCCGCCGCCCTGTCGCGACGATGGCTCGCCAGTTCCGGCGACGAGCGTTCGACTCGCGCGACCTTCATGACCCTTTACGTCGGCGGCGTCATCGTGGCCGGCAGTGCCCTGCTGCTCCAGCACGTGCCCCGCGCGTATCCGCAGCCCTGGCTCGCGTTCTTGCTGCTTCTGGCGGCGCTCATTCTGTCGGTGTTCAAGCTGCGCCTCCCGCTCGGCCAGAACAACTCGACCATGTCGATGGCGTACGCGGTCGACTTCGTCGCGCTGATCATGGCCGGCCCGGATCTGGCGATGGTCGTGGCCGCCGCCGGCGTGCTGATGCAGTGCACGGTGCGCGTCAAGAAGCGCCAGCCGCTCTACCGCACCGCGTTCAGCGTCGCGTCCGTCACCATCGCCGTCCACGTGTGCGGGTGGGTCTGGGGGGTCCTCGGCGGCGACGTGCACCACGAAGCGCCGCTCTATGGCCTGGCGGTGCCGTTGTCGGCCGCGGCCATGACCTATTTCGCGGTCAACACCATGCTCGTGGCGGGCGCGATTGGGCTGTCGAGCGGCGTGTCGACCCTGCGCGAGTGGAACCGCGAGTTCTTTTGGAGCGCGCCCGCATACTTCCTGTCGGCCGCCGTGGCCGCGATGGTGACCCTGGCCATCACGCACGGGTCTTACATCCTGCTGCCGCTCGCGGCGTCGCCGCTCTACCTCTCCTACCGCGCCTACCGGATGTCGGTCGGCCGCATCGAGGAAGAGCGCCGGCACGCCCAGGAGCTGGCCGGCATGATCGCGACCACGCAGCAGGCGCTCGCGCGCGCCACCGAGTCGGAAACCGCGCTGGCCGCCGAGAAGGAACAGCTCGCGCTCATGAGCGCGCGCCTCGGCGTCACGCTGCGGACGATTAGCGACGGCGTGGTGACGGTTGACAGGAGCGGCGCGATCATCCTGCTGAACGAGGGCGCCCAGAAGCTGGCATCGGTCACGCCGCAAGAAGCGACCGAGCGCGGCCTCTGCATGATGCTCAACGGCCTCGGGTTCAGGCTCGAGGAATGCCGCACGGCGCTGCACCGCGTGCTCGAAGACGGCACGACGGTCCGGCTCCGCAACGACACGACAGACGCCGGCGCCACCGACCAGCGGCTCGTCGAAGTGACCGCCACGCCGACGCGCGACACCGACGGTCAGGTTGGCGGCGCCGTCTGGGTCCTCCGCGATATCACCGACGAAGCGCTGGTCGAGCACGAACGCGCCAAGTCGGCGCGGCTCGAATCACTTGGCGTGCTGGCCGGCGGCCTGGCGCACGACTTCAACAACATCCTGATGGGCGTGACCGGCAACCTGTCGCTCGCCCAGTCGATGGTCTCGCCCGACAACAAGGCGCTGCTCGCCCGTCTGACCAACGCCTCGGCCGCCTGCGCGCGGGCGCGCGGCGTGACGAACCAGCTGCTCACGTTCGCAAAGGGCGGCGCACCCGTCAAGAAGACGGCGTCGATCCGCGAGCTGGTGACCGAGTGCACCCGATTCGCGCTGAGCGGGTCGCCGGTCAAGCCCGCGTTCGACGTGCACCCCGACCTGTGGGCCGCCGACGTCGACACCGGCCAGGTCGGCCAGGTCGTCCAGAACCTCGTGCTCAACGCGATGCAGGCGATGCCGAAGGGCGGCGTCCTCGAAGTGGCGCTCCACAACATCGACCTCGACGCGGCGTCGATCCCTGCAGACGCGCCGCTGGTTGCCGGCAAGTACGTGCGCCTGAGCGTGCGGGACACCGGCACCGGGATTCCTGCCGAAGTGCTGAACCGCATTTTCGATCCGTACTTCTCGACCAAGGAGAAGGGGTCGGGCCTCGGGCTTGCGATCTCCTACTCGATCGTCCGCGCTCACGGCGGTGCGATCACGGTCGAATCGGAAATCGACGTGGGGTCGTGCTTCACGGTCTACCTGCCGGCATCCCCGGCCGTGGCAGCCGCACAAGCGGCGCCGCGGCCCGAGATCAACATGCGCCGCACCGGCCGCGTGCTCATCATGGACGACGAGGACATGGTGGCCGAGGTCGCGCAGGAGATGATCGAGAGCCTCGGCTACACGACCAGGCGCGCGTGCAACGGCGACGAAGCCATCCGGATGTTCAACGAGGCCGAGCAGACGGGCGAGCCGTTCGATCTGGTGCTCCTCGACCTCACGGTGCCTGGCGGGATGGGCGGTGCCGAGGCCGTCAAGTACATCAGGGAAATGCGCAACGACGTCTGCGTGCTCGTCAACAGCGGCTATGCCGACGACTCGGTCCTGGCGCGCTACCGCGACTACGGGTTCGACGGTGTGCTGGCGAAGCCGTTCACCCTCACCGATCTGCGACGGGTCCTGCGCGAGCTCGAGGAGGGCATTGCCGAAACGCAACAGCAGGGCTGGCCGGGGTACGTCGAGGAGAGCCTCTCGGCATAACGGTACCGTTCACACTTCTCGGTGCTCACTTCTCGGTTCGTGTTCAGGGTTCGGCGGTTCAGTTCTCCGTTCCTCGGTTCTCGGTTCATGTTCAGGTTCGCGCGCTTCGCGCGTTCCGGTTCCCGTTCGCGCAGCGAACCGAACCCCGAACCAGGAACACGAACTGAGAAGCGAGAACCCGGAAGCGTGAACGACAGGTTCTCATTCCGAGTTCAGTTCAAAGTACAGAGAGCGGGTCGACGTCGACCGTAATCCGCCGTCGCAGCTCCGGCATTTCCGACATCACCGTCCTCAGCGCGTCGCGCATGTCCGCACGGCGCGCCCCTTTCAGAAAGAACTGCACGCGGTGCTCTCCGCGCAGCCGTCCCAACGGCGCCGGCGCCGGGCCCAGGATGCTGAAGCCCGCGGCGGCCGCTGCGGGCGCGAGTCTTCGTACGGCATCGCTCGCCGCGCTCATGGCGTCGTCGAACGTGCGCCCGCGGACCACGGCGTTGACCAGTGCCGTCAGCGGCGGATAGCGCATCCCGCGACGGTACTCCAACTCACGCTCGAAGAAGGCGGTGTAGTCCTGCCGGCAGGCCAACCGGATGCTGTAGTGCTCCGGATGGATGGTCTGGACGATCGCCTCGCCGGTGCGCTCGCCGCGCCCGGCGCGGCCGGCGACCTGCGTCAGGAGCTGGAAGGTTCGCTCCCCTGCCCTGAAGTCCGCCAGCCCCAGGCCGACGTCCGCGGAGATGACCCCGACGAGCGTCACGCGCGCGAAATCGTGCCCCTTCGCGATCATCTGCGTGCCGACGAGAATGTCGATCTCCCCCGCCGCGAAGGTCGAGAGCAGCGCCGCAAGGGTGCCCTTGCGGCGGACCGAGTCACGATCGATTCGACCGATTCGCGCGTCGGGAAAGCGGTCGCGCAGGTGCTGCTCGACCTTTTCGGTGCCGTATCCAGACTGTTCGAGGTACGGGGCCGCACATTTCCGGCACGCCTTCGGGACCGTCATCGAGTAGTTGCAGTAATGACAGCGTGCCTTCCACCCGTGTCGGCCGGTGTGCACCGTGAGCGAAATGCTGCAGTTCGGGCATTCGAACGTGTCCGCGCACTGGCGGCAGAAGACCGCCGTGGCGTACCCGCGCCTGTTGAGGAGGACGAGCACCTGCTCGCGGAGCGCCAACCGATCCTCGACGGCAGCGGCGAGCTCGCGGCTGATGACGACGCCAGGACCCTCTTCGGCGTACTCGTCCCGCATGTTGACGAGGCGCACCGCCGCAAGCGGTCGGTCGAGCACGCGGCGCGTGAGCGTGACGCGGGCGTACTTCCCTGTCATGGCATTCTGGTAGGTTTCCATCGAGGGGGTAGCCGACCCCAGGACAACCAGCGCGTGAGCGCGGCTGGCGCGGACGATCCCGACATCGCGCCCGTGATATCGGGGAGTTTCCTCCTGCTTGTACGACGCGTCGTGCTCCTCGTCCACGATGACCAGGCCCAGATGCTCGAGTGGCGCGAAGACCGCCGAGCGCGTGCCCACGACGACGTCGACCTCCCCTCGCCGGATGCGCTGCCACTGGTCGTGGCGTTCGCCGTCCGAGAGCGCGCTGTGCTGGATCGCGACGCGTGCGCCGAACGCGCCCCTGAAAAGCGCCGCAACTGAGGGGGTCAGCGCGATCTCGGGAACCATGAGGAGCACCTGACGACCCGATCGGCAGACGCGGTCGGCCAGGCGAAGGTAGATCTCGGTTTTGCCGCTGCCCGTGACACCGTGCAGAAGCGCGACGCGAAACTGTCGCTTGTCTGCGAGGCCCGTGAGCGCGTTGAACCCCTCCTGCTGCTCGGGCGTGAGCCCGCGAGCCGGGTCCGGCGCCACCGGCGCCATGACTGCCCGTCCGGCGGGGTCGCGTTCGTCACGTTCGTCCCGGACCGTGACGAGACCCTTTGCCGCCAGCCGCGCAACCGCATCCGACGCGATCCCCCGCTCGCGCAGCTCGGCCGCGGGAAGCCCGGCTGGCGCGGCGGCAAGAATCTCGAGCGTGGAGCGCTGTCTGCCCGTAATGGGCCGGCTACAGCCGCCTTCGCGCAGCCGCACCATCTCCAGGCCCTGCACGGTCGCCGCCACGACGCGGCGCGTCTTGAAGCCGGACGTCCGCTCCCGCGCGCCCGGCGGCATGGCGACCGCGATGGCATCTCCGACGCCCGCCATGTAGTAGTCCGCAACCCAGCGGCACAGATCGACGACCGCCGGCAGCAGAAACGCCTCGCGGTCGAGGACCTCGACGACGTCCCTGGGCCCGGTGCCCGCGTCGATTTCCGCATCGTGGGCGGCAACACACCCGGTCACAACACGCGACCCGACCGGCACGCGCACGCGTGCGCCCACGGGGGGCAGCTCGATGTTCGGCGGAACGTTATACGTGAGGAGATCGAGAAACGGAATCGGGACAGCGACGGAAATCAGGGGCATGAAGGTCGGGCCGGCTGAAGCCGGCACCTACGAGTCGTTCCTGAGGATCTCACGGACGCGCTTCATATCCTCCCAGACCTCGCGCTTGGCTGAGGGCGTGCGCAGCAGGTACGCGGGGTGGTACGTGGGCATCAGGATGGCGTCCCGGTATTTGTACTCACGCCCGCGCAGCCTCGTGATCGGGTCGTTCGTCTTCAGCAGCGCCTGAGCCGCGAACTTGCCGAGCGCCACGATCACCTTGGGCTT
This sequence comes from Vicinamibacterales bacterium, assembly GCA_036521515.1. Lineage (GTDB taxonomy): Bacteria > Acidobacteriota > Vicinamibacteria > Vicinamibacterales > UBA2999 > Gp6-AA40. The sequence goes on along the minus strand of DATDHP010000427.1, from coordinate 13,732 downwards.
GACCGTGTCAACCTGCCGGAACATGAACCGCTCGCACTGCTCCACCTCGTCGGGCTCGGGGTTCCTGTTGCCAGGTGGCCGGCACTTGATCACGTTGGCGATGTAGACGTCCTCCCGCTTCATCCCGATCGCCTCGATAATTTTCGTCAGGAGCTGACCGGCACGGCCGACGAACGGCTCGCCCTGGATGTCCTCGTCGGCGCCTGGCGCCTCACCGACGAACATCAGGTCGGCGTCCGCGTTTCCCACGCCGAACACGATCTGTCTCCGACCGAGGGTGTGCAGCTTGCAGCGCGTGCAGTCGCCGATGTCCTCGCGAAGAGCCTTCAGGGCGTCAGCGGCGGAGGCATGAAAAGACATCGGGTGTGATTCTTCGTTCGTTTCGCTCTGAACCATCGCGCCCCGTGTCGTGACGGCCGTCTCTCCCCGCTTCTGCCACTCTCGCCCGAGACGCAGGCCATCGACACCAAGTTCCTCGAAGAACTCGAGGTGGGCTTTGAGCTGATCCTGCATGGATTTACGTGCGCGCGGCGGTCGGAGCGCTGCGCCGGGCGAGAACCTGTTCGACCCGGTCGAGGATGATCGCAGCCACCCGTGCCTTGCTCTGCAGCGGCACGGCCTGTTCGCCATCATCGCCGACGATCGTCACCGCGTTCGTGTCACCGTCGAAACCGACGCCGGTCTGTGACACGTCATTGGCGACCATCAGGTCGACGTTCTTGCGAATCCGTTTCGCGCGTCCCTTGGCGACCGCGTCGTCGGTTTCCGCGGCGAAGCCGACCAGTATCGGGGAGGGCTCGCCACGCGCCCGGCGCGCGCCCAGGTCCGCGAGGATATCCCGGGTTCGCTGCAGCGTGAGCGTCAGCGGTGCGTCGGACTTGACGATCTTGCGCTCCGACGCCCGCGCGGGCGTGTAGTCGGCCACGGCCGCCGCCATCACGACGACATCCGCCTGTTCCGCAGTCCGCATGACGGCCGTGTGCATGTCGGCGGCACTGCGCACCCGAACGACCTCGTCGGCCGCAGGCGGGTCAACTGGCGTCGGCCCTGCCACCAGCGTCACGTGAGCGCCTCGCCGCCGCGCCTCCGCGGCAACCGCAAACCCCATACGACCGCTGGACCGGTTGCCGACGTAACGAACCGGGTCGATATCTTCGTAGGTGGGCCCGGCAGCGACGACGATCCGTGTGCCTCGCAGGCGTGATGCCGGCGGCGCCAGCGCGGCTTCCGCCGCCGCGACGATCTCGGCAGGCTCGGCCAGGCGGCCCTTGCCGATCCATCCGCACGCCAGATACCCTTCGCCCGGCTCGACGACCCGCACGCCTCGCGCCGCAAGCTCGTTCAGGTTCCGCTGCACGGCCGGGTGCGCCAGCATGTTCGTGTTCATCGCCGGCGCGAGCACGACCGGCGCCTTCGTGGCCAGATAGAGGGAGCTGAGGAAGTCGTCGGCGATGCCGTTGGCGAACTTGCCAATCACGTTGGCCGTGCACGGCGCGACGAGCAGCATCGCGATGCCGTCGGCAATCGCAATGTGCTCGATATCCGCGTTGATGCCAGGCTTCCACTGCGACGTGATCACGGGCCGGCGCGTGATCGCTTCGAACGTCACCGGCCCGACGAACCGCGCTGCCGAGCGCGTCATCACCGCCACCACGTCGTGACCGCGCTTCTGGAGCCCGCGGCACACCTCGACGGCCTTGTAGGCGCCGATGCCGCCGGAGACCCCCAACGCGATCAGAGCCATCTCAACTCCCACCCTCCAACTCCCAACTCCCAACTCCGAGGGCCGGCTGAAGCCGGCCCCCACGATATCTGAGGTCGTAGGGGCCGGCTTCGGCCGGCCCAACCCCTGTGGCTCCCGGCTTCAGCCGGAAGTTGGGAGTTGGAGGTTGGAAGCTGGGAGTTGTCACTCGTTCTCCTCGTCCAGCTTCACCACCTTGCGCCCGAGCACTTCGCGCTGCGCGATCGTGACCTTCTTCTCGCCCGTCTCCCGCGGCACAGCACCGGCCATCAACTGGCGCGCGCGCTGGCCGGCGACGACGACGAACTCGAACCTGTTCTCTTTAGGTGTGTTTTCCAAAGGGTTCTTCCTTTACAAATGTCTTGATGATCCGCTCGGCCGCGGGGCGCATCGCCTTCAGCCGCCCACGCTCAGCCAGCACGATCGCGCGGAGCCGGTCCACGGTTGCGCCCACCTCGTCGTTGACAACCACGTACTCGTACTGTCGGAACTCGTCCACTTCACGGCGGGCGACCTCCAACCGCCGGAGGATCTGATCTTCGCTGTCCTTGCTGCGGCCGCGCAGCCGCTGTTCGAGAATGGCCGCCGATGGTGGCAGCACGAAGATGCCGATGGTCTCGATCCCCCGGCTCCGCACCTGGCGCGCCCCCTGGACGTCGATCACCAGCACGACGTCCGTGCCGCCGGCCAGGAACCGCTCGGTGTCCGCCGCGCAGGTGCCGTAGTAATTGCCAAAGACATCGGCCCATTCGAGAAATTCGTTCTCGCGGACCATGCCTTCGAAGCGATCACGGCTGATGAAATTATAGTCGACGCCGTCGTTCTCTCCGGGGCGGGCGAGCCTGGACGTGTAGGAGCGGGACATGTGCAGGTTCGGCACCTCCTGCACCAGGCGCTCGACGAGGGTCGTCTTCCCCGTGCCGGACGGCGCGGAGACGATGAACAGCAGGCCGCGCCGGCCGTGGCCGTCGCCGGGGCTTCTTTCGACCCCGCTATTCGACATTCTGCACCTGCTCCCGCATCTTCTCGAGCTCGGCCTTCGCGGAGATGATCAGCTCCGAGATGCGCAGGCCGTCGGCCTTCGAGCCGATGGTATTGATCTCGCGGTTCATTTCCTGGAGCAGGAAATCGAGCTTGCGCCCGCACGGCTCGTCGGCGTCGGCCAGGGCCGACCAGTGCGCCAGGTGGGCTCGGAACCGTGTCACTTCCTCCGTGATGTCCGATCGCGCGGCGGACCTGACGATTTCCTGCGCGATCATCGCCTGGTCCACCGGCAGTTCGCGGCTGATTTCCGCCACGCGCTCGTGCAGACGCGACTCGACGTCGGAGCGCCCCTCATCCGCCGCGGCCTTGAGCCGTTCGATCAGGCCGGCCAGGAGCTGCCGGCGGGCGTCGAGGTCCACGCGGAGGTGGTCGCCTTCGCGCATCCGCATGGCATCGAGATCCGCCAGCGCCTGCTCCACCGCAGACTCCACGCTGGTCGCGAGCTGCGCCTCCTCGGCCGGGTCGGGCTCGACCGGCCGGTCGCGCACCGTGATCGCCTGCGGCAGGCGGAGCAGGTCACCCGGCGTCAGCGACCCCGCGACCAGGCCGCGTTCCCGCGCCTGCTCGATGGCGGCGGCGAGGGCGTTGGCGAATTCCGCGTTGAGCTCGACCGTGGGCGTGGCGCTGACCCGCTGCTGAACGGAGATGGCCAGCTCCACCCGGCCGCGCGCCAGCCGCTTCTGCAGGAGCCCGCGCACGCGCGGCTCCAGATCTCCGAGCGCCTGCGGGATCCTCAACTGCACGTCGAGGAACCGGTGATTCACGGCTCGCACGGTCACGCCGATGGTGGCGCGATCGTCCTCGTGCGTCAGCGAGGCGAATCCGGTCATCGATTTGATCATGATCGCTACAAGCTCCGGGCGTCAGGCCGCAGGCTCCGGGCCGGGGTCAGGCTTCGGGCTTCAGGCTTCCAGGCCCGGCGCAACCGCAGCCCGGAGCCCGAAGCCCGGGGCCCGGAGCCCGTCATGCGTCAATCTCCGACGGTTCCTCCTGCAACTGCAGCTCGTGGAGTTTGGCATACGCGCCTCCACGGGCCAGCAACTCGTCATGGGTGCCCGATTCGACGATACGTCCCCGTTCCAGCACGACGATCGCGTCAGCACGACGCACCGTGGACAGCCGGTGCGCGATGACGAACGACGTGCGGTTCAGCATGAGCGTGGACAAAGCATCCTGCACCAGCATCTCCGACTCGGCATCGAGCGACGAGGTCGCCTCATCGAGGATGAGAACTGGTGAATCCCGCAGGATGGCGCGCGCGATCGCCAGCCGCTGGCGCTGCCCGCCCGACAGCCGCTGCCCGCGCTCGCCGATCATCGTGTCGTAGCCGTCGTCCAGCAGCACGATGAACTCATGGGCGTGTGACGCGCGCGCGGCCGCCTCGATCTCGGCGCGGCTCGCCCCCGGGCGTCCGTACGCGATGTTCGCGGCAATCGTGTCGTCGAACAGCACCGTTTCTTGCGTGACGATGCCGATCTGGGAGCGAAGGGAAGACAACGTCAGCTCGCGCACGTCATGGCCGTCGATCAGGATGGCGCCGCCGCTCACATCGTAGAAGCGCGGGATCAGGTTCACCAGCGTGGTCTTCCCGGCCCCGCTCCGGCCCACGATGGCCAGCGTCTGACCGGCCCCGACCGTGAGATGGACGCCGCAGAGCGTGGCGGCATCGGCGCCTCCGTATGCGAAGTGCACGTCCCGGAACTCGATCACGCCTGTGAACGGCGGCAGCGCGCCGGCGCCGGGCCGCTCCCCTACCTCGCTGTGCGTGTCGAGCATCTCGAAGATGCGCTCGGCCGCCGCCATGGCCTGCTGGAGATCGGAATTGACCCGGCTCAACTTCTTGGCAGGACCATACATCATGAACAGCGCGGCGATGAACGCCGTGAACTCCCCGGTCGTCAGCCGGCCGGCGGTGATTTCCTGGCTGCCGTACCAGAGCGCCGCGGTGAACGCCACACCGCCCACGAACTCCATCAGCGGAGGCAGACCGGACAAGATGCTGGTGACCTTCATGCTGGTGCGGTAGAAACGATGCGAGCTCTCCTCGAACTTGCTCGTTTCCCGCGCCTCCGCCCCAAACGCCTTCACGATGCGGTGACCGGTGAATGCCTCGGCGCTGACGTGCGACATGTGCTCGAGCGCCTCCTGGCTGCGCCTCGTCGTCCGGCGCACGCGCTGTCCCAGGCGCACCAGTGGATAGACGACGAGCGGGGCGCCCGTGAGGCACACCATCGCGAGGCGGGGATCGTAGTAAACGAGCAACGCGGCAAAACCAATGAGCGCCAGCGACTCACGCGTGAGGTCGCCGATCGTCTCCGACACCGCGCGCTGCACCTGCCCGACGTCGTTCGTGATCCGCGACATCAGGCGGCCCGTCGTCTGCAACGAGAAAAACGCGGCTGACTGACCGAGGATGTGCCGGAACAGCACGTTGCGCAGGTCGCGGACCACGCGTTGCCCGACGTCGGTCATCAGGTAGCCGGACAAATACGAGCCCACGCCCTTGACCAGGTAGATGCCGAGAATGGCCAGCGTGATCGGGAGCAGGTTCTGCCGGTTCGGCAGCACCTCGTCGAAAACCGGCTGGATGAGGGCGGCCAGCGCCGCCGACGCCGCGCCGTACAGCACCATCGCGGCCAGCGCTGCGGCCAGCCGCGCCCGATGGGGACGCGCGTACTCGAGCAGTCGGCGGAATGCGTTCACTCGCTGAACCGATACCTCAGCAGCACCCACAGCGCGACGAGGCCGTCGCGCCAGCCGATTTTCTTGCCCTCTTCGTAGCCGCGCCCATCGTATGTGATGGGCACCTCGTACACCCGGAATCCGCGCTTGAAGATCTTGGCGGTCAGCTCCGGCTCGATTCCGAACCCGTCGGACTGCAACGTCATGGAACGCAGCACGTCGATCCGCATCACCTTGTAGCAGGTCTCCATGTCGGTGAGCATCGTGTTGTAAAGCACGTTGGTCAGGAGCGTCAGCAGCCGGTTGCCCGCGTAATGCGTGAACAGGAAGACGCGGTGGCGCCCCAGGAACCGTGATCCATACACGACGTCGGCGCGCCCCTGGCAGATGAGCTCGATGAGCTGGGGAAACTCCTCCGGCGAGTACTCCAGGTCGGCGTCCTGCACGACCACGAGATCGCCCGAGACGACCTCGAACCCGCGCCGCAACGCTGCGCCTTTTCCCATGTTCCGGGGCTGCAGCAGCAGCGTGAAGCCAAGCTCGCGCTGCAGGCGCGTGAGGATGTCGCGCGTACCGTCGGTCGAGGAGTCGTCCACGACGACGAGCTGGGTCCGCAATGGCACGCCGTGGACGCGGCGAACGATCTCCTCGATCGTGTCTTTTTCGTTGAACGCCGGCATCACCACGGACAGTAGCGGATCGGTCAGGATCCCGCGAAGGCGCGACATCAGCGCGCCTCACCGGCGAATCCGCCAGGGCGACTCGAGTGCCATCGCCACGCATCTGCCACGATCGTCTCGAGCGCCGGGCGCGCCGGCATCCAGCCCAGCTGCTCCCGGATGCGCCGCGCCGACGCATACAGGACGGCCGGGTCGCCGGGCCGCCGCGGCGCGGACCGCTTCCGCAGGGTGCGGCCGGTCACGCGTTCAACCGTGGCGATCACCTCGCGAACCGACGACGGGCGTTCGGTCCCCACATTGTAGGTAGCCGATGCCCCACCCTGCTCGAGCCACCCGAGCGCCCGCAGGTGGGCGTCGGCGAGGTCGGTCACGTGGATGTAGTCGCGCAGGCAGGTGCCGTCGGGGGTCGGATAGTCCTCGCCGAAGATTTCGATCGGCGTACCGTTGAGGGCCGCGTCGAACGCCCGGGGAATCACGTGCACCTCCGGCGAGTGATCCTCGCCCAGTTCCCCGTCCGGATCCGCGCCCGCGGCGTTGAAGTAGCGGAGACGGATCGATCGAATGCCGTACGCGCGCTCGAAGTGCGGAAGCGCGTGCTCGACGGCGAGCTTGGTCTGTCCATACGCGTTGATCGGTGCGGTCGGGTGCGTTTCGCTCAACGGCGTTTCAACCGGCTCTCCGTAGACCGCGCACGTGGAGGAGAAGACGAAGTGGCGGCAGCCTTCGACCGCCATCGCCTCCAGCGTTCCCAGCGTCCCGATCACGTTGTTGCGGTAGTAGGCGGCCGGGTCCCGCACCGAGTCGGCAACGGCGAGCCACGCTGCGAAGTGCATCACGGCTGTCGCCCCGCTGTCGCGAAGCGCGCGGCGAACGGCATCCACGTCGGCAATGTCGCCCTCGACGAGCGGCGCCCCGAGGGCCGCCTCGCGATGGCCCGCGGTCAGGTTGTCGTAGATCACGATCCGATGACCGGCCTGGCGAAGCGCCTTGGCGGTGTGGCTGCCGATGTAGCCGGCACCCCCCGTCACCAGGACCGTGGTGCGGTTAGTGTCGGCCAATGGAGTAATACGTAAAGCCGCTCTGTTTCATCTGTTCCGGCGTGAAGAGATTGCGGCCATCGAACACCACCGGCGATCGCATGAGCTTGCGCATGCGGCCGAAGTCCGGCCGCCGGAACTCGGTCCACTCCGTGACGATCGCCAGGCAGTCGGCGCCCTTGAGGGCATCGTAGCTCCGTGTGGCGAACGTCACCCTCGTGCCGAAAATCCCCCTGGCGACCCTGGTGGCCTCCGGATCGTAGGCCTGCACGGCGGCGCCGGCAGACAGGAGCGCTTCGATCAGCGCGATGGAGGGAGCCTCCCGCATGTCATCGGTCCTGGGCTTGAACGCGAGCCCCCACACCGCCACCGTCTTCCCCTTCAACCCGCCGAAGTGCGCCTTCATCTTCGTGAAGAGCCGCGTCTTCTGAAACGCGTTGACCTCCTCGACCGCTTGAAGCACCCGGCACTCGTAGTTCTTCTCCGCGGCGAAATGCATCATCGCCCTGACGTCCTTCGGGAAGCAGCTTCCGCCATAGCCCACGCCGGGGAAGAGGAACGACGCCCCGATGCGCCGATCCGCGCCAATGGCGCGCCGCACCTCGTCGATATCGGCGCCAACGAGCTCGCACACGTTCGCCACCTCGTTCATGAACGAGATGCGCGTGGCGAGCATTGCGTTCGCCGCGTACTTGGTGAGCTCCGCGCTCGCGCAATCCATCACCATGATCGGCGCGCCGGTCCGCGTGAACGGGCCGTACAGCTCGAGCATCATTGCGGTCGCGCGCGGGTCCTCCGCGCCGATGACGACGCGGTCGGGCTTCATGAAGTCCTCGATCGCCGCGCCCTGCTTGAGGAATTCCGGGTTGCTCACGACGCTGAACGGGTGCGTGGTCTCGCGGCGGATGATCTCCCGGACCTTCGAGGCGGTGCCGACCGGCACGGTGCTCTTGTTGACGATGACCCGGTAGCCGTTCATGGCGGCTGCAATCTCACGTGCGACCCCGAGGACGTGCTGGAGGTCGGCCGCGCCGTCCTCATCCTGCGGAGTGCCGACGGCAATAAAGAGGATCGCGGCGTCGCGGGCGGCCCTGGCCAGCGTCGTGGTGAATGTCAGCCGGTGCTCATGCCGGTTGCGGCGGACCAGCTCCTCGAGGCCGGGTTCGTAGATCGGCATCTTGCCGCGGGCGAGCGTACGGATCTTGGCCGCATCCCTGTCGACGCACATGACGTCGTTCCCGCTTTCCGCAAAGCACGCTCCGGCCACGAGCCCCACATACCCTGTCCCGATCACCGCAATCTTCATTCGATGTCGTTCCCTCTTCTCGGTTCTCGCTTCTCTGTTCGTGTTCAGGTTCAGGTTCAGTTCGGGTTCAGGTTCCGAGTTCAGGTTCGGGGTTCAGGTTCCGAGGTTCGGGGTTCGTGGTTCGGGGTTCGGGGAACCCGCGCCACGAAAAAGTGTACCGCGCGAGCGCCGAACAAGGAACCCGGCGCCGAGAACCACGAACCGAACCTGAACACGAACTGGGAAGCGAGAACCCGGAAGCGTGAACGACATGCGCCTGAGCATGTGCACGCTATCATAGCGGCTCACATGCGCATCCTCGTCGACTACCGGCCCGCCCTCAGGGAGCGTACCGGCGTCGGCGAATACATCCACCAGCTCGTTCGCGCGTACACGGAGCTGGGGGGCGACGAGGTGGCGGTTCTCACGAGCTCCTGGAAGGACCGTCCGCCCCCGGGGCTCGCCTCGGAACTGCATGCCCGGGTCATCGATCGACGGGTGCCGGTACGGGTGCTCAATTACGCGTGGCACCGGCTGGAATGGCCGCCCGTCGAGGCACTCTCGGGTCCGTTCGACGTGGTGCATGCCGCCCATCCGCTCCTCATCCCCGCCCGCCGCGCCGCACAGATCATCACGATTCACGACCTGTTCTTCCTCTCCGACCCTGAACGCACGAGCGCCGAAATCAGGCGCGACTATGTGCCGCTGGCTCCTGACCACGCGCGCCGCGCGGACGCGGTGGTCACGTCCACGCAGCACGGGAAACGGCTGGTGATCGACCGCCTCGGCGTGCCCGCCGAGCGTATTTACGTGTGTCCACCGGGAGCGCCGGTCTGGGATCGGCTGGGTCGCGAGCCCGGGCAACCGTCCGGCCGCGACATCATCTTCATTGGCACGCTGGAACCGCGAAAAAACATCGGGGCGCTCCTCGATGCGTACGAAGCGCTGCTCCGGCGTCGCCCCGGGCTGCCGCGCCTCGTGATGGCCGGACGGGCGACGGAGGACGCGGCCGGCTGGCTGCAGCGCATCGGCGCACCGCCGCTGGCAGGACACGTCACGCATCTTGGGTACGTGCCACAGAACGAACGCGAGCAGTTCTACGCGCGCGCGCGCCTGCTCGTCCTGCCGTCGCTCGATGAAGGCTTCGGGCTCACAGCGCTCGAAGCGATGTCAGCGGGTGTGCCGGTGGTCGTCTCGAATCGTGGATCGCTGCCCGAAGTCGTCGGCAACGCCGGCACGCTCGTCGAGCCCGATGATGTTCAGGGTCTCGCGTCGGCCATCGAGCGCGTCGCCGTTGACGACCGCGTCGCTCTCGACCACGCGCGCGCCGGCCTCGCCCGGGCCCGCGAATTCACCTGGGAACGCGCCGCGACGGCATTGCGGCGGGCCTACGCGGACGCGCTCGCGCGACGGCAGGCGCGTGAGGGCGGGGCGGCGCGCGCCCAATGCAGACTGTTATGAGTCGGGTTTCATGCAGACCGTTATGAGTCGGATTTCATGAAGATCGCCATCGATGCCCGGGAGCTGCGGGGCAAGCCCACGGGTGTCGGACGCTACCTCTCGGAGCTGCTGGCCGCGTGGAAGGCGATGCCGGCCGCCTCGGCCCACGAGATCATCCTGCTGATGCCGAAGAGCCACCACGCCGGCACGGCGTGGGAACAACTGACATTGCCAGGCCTGGTGCGCCGAAGCGGCGCGGACGTGTTGTTCGCCCCGGCCTATACGGGACCGCTGCGCGCGCCGGTCCCCATGGTGGTCGCGATCCACGATGTGTCGTTCGCGGCCCACCCGGAGTGGTTCTCGTGGCGCGAGGGACGGCGGCGGCGCGTCCTGACCAGGTGGAGCGCCCGTCGTGCGGCTCGTGTCCTGACCATCTCGGAATTCTCGAAGCGCGAGATCGTGCGACGCCTCGGCGTCGATGCCTCGAAGGTGGCGGTCACCTATCCAGGGGTCACGGCGATGGCCGAGGCGCCCGCCGCCCGCACAGAACCAATGGTCCTCTACGTCGGCTCGATCTTCAGCCGCCGGCACGTGCCCGAGCTCATCGAGGGGTTCACGCAGCTGGCGCGCCGGCTCCCGGAGACGCGGCTCGAGATCGTCGGCGACAACCGGACGACGCCACGCATCAACCTCGACGCGATCGTGCGCGCCTCCGGCGTCGCCGACCGGATCCAGATCCGCTCATACGTCAGCGACGAGGAGTTGCGCGGACTCTATCGCAGCGCACGCGCCTTCGCTTTCCTGTCGGACTACGAGGGCTTCGGGCTGACGCCCGTCGAAGCGTTGTCGGCAGGCATGCCGGTCGTGGTGCTCGACACGCCGATTGCAAGGGAAATCTACGGCCCCGCGGCGATCTACGTTCAGCGCCCGGATCCGGGCCTCGTCGAAACGGCGCTCGAGCGCGCGGTCACCGACACCGCGGAGCGGGCGCGGCTGGTCGATGCGGCAGCCGGGGTCCTCGCCCGCTACTCGTGGGAGGAGTGCGCGCGCCGCACACTGCAGATCCTGCTGGCATGCGCCCGATGACCATGCCGCGTCTCTCCATCGTCATCGTGACTTACAACTCGCGGGCGCACCTGGACGGCTGCCTCGAGTCGCTGACGCAGCATCGGCCCACATTCGATCACGAGATCGTCGTCGTGGACAACGCGTCGCCCGACGGCACGGCGGACGCGGTCCGCGCACGCTGGCCTGCCGTGCGCGTTCTCGATGCGGGCGGCAACGTCGGGTTTGCCCGCGCCAACAACCTCGGGATCCGCCAGACGTCTGGCGAGCTGATCCTGTTGCTCAACCCGGACACCCTCGCCCCGCCAGGGACGATCGATACGCTCGTCGGCGTCCTCGACGCGCGGCCGGATGCCGCGGCGGTCGGGCCGCGCCTGGTGGACGGAGAAGGGCGGGCGGAGTTGTCGTTCGGCCGCATGATCTCGCCATTCAACGAGCTCCGGCAGAAGGTGCTCGTGGCCGGGCACGACCGGCGGCTGCCCGGAATCTCCCACTACGTGGAACGCACGACACGGCGCGCGCGCATCGTGGACTGGGTCAGCGCGGCGTGCCTGCTCGTGCGCCGTGTCGATGCCGAAGCGGTCGGGCTGATCGACGAGCGATATTTCATGTACACAGAGGACGTGGATTTCTGCGCGGCGTTGCGGTCCCGCGGGCGGGCCGTGCTGTTTACGCCCGACGCCGAGGTCACGCATCTTCGCGGCCGATCGGCCGCAAGCGCCCGACCCGCGACCGACCAGGCCTATCGCCGGAGCCAGCTTGCGTTTTACGCCAAGCACCATCCAGGGTGGGTGCCGTTCTTGCGTGCGTACCTGAGACTGCGAGGCCGGATCCCCTGATATGCAAACGCTCCCGAACAATTCAGCGTGGACCCGCGGCCCGCTGATCGATCGCCGCCCATATAATTTCGGGGTGCGAGTCGCCATCGATGCCCGGAAGCTCCACGATTTCGGCATCGGGACCTACATCCGCAACCTGCTCCGGCACCTGGCGCGAATCGATCAGCTCAACGAGTACGTGCTGCTCTGCCACGAGCCGGACCTGGGCGTCGCGGATCAGCTCGGTCCGAACTTCCAAACCATCCTCGAACCCTCGCCGAACTATTCCTTGCGCGAGCAGGTGCACGTGCCGTGGCTCCTGCGGCGCGTCAAGCCGGACGTGTTCCACGCGCCCCACTACGTGCTGCCCCCGGCGGTCCGGTGCCGGTCGGTGGTGACGATCCACGACTGCATTCACCTGATGTTTCCCCAGTACCTCCCCAACCGCGCCGCCTACGCGTATGCCAAGGCGTCGATGTGGAACGCCGCCAAGCGGTCGGACCGCGTCCTGACGGTATCGGAGGCATCCAAACGCGACATCCTGCACTTCTTCAACGTGCCGCCCGAAAAAGTGGTCGTCGTCTACAACGCGATCGACGAGCGGTTCTGGATCGCGCCCAAGGAAGAAGACATGGCGCGCGTGCGCGAGCGCTACCAGCTCGATCACGGCTTCGTGCTGTATGTGGGCAACATCAAGCCACACAAGAATCTCGTCCGGCTGATCGAGGCTTTCGACGAGTTGCGAAGGCAAGGTGATTTCGACGAGCTGAAGCTGCTGATCATCGGGGACGAGATCTCCAGGCTGCCGGCGCTGCGGCGCGCGGTGCACAGCCACAAACTGCACAAGCAGGTGCGGTTTCTTGGCTATCTGCCGGACGAGACGCTGGCGATCCTGTATCGGCTGGCGGCGGTGTTCGTGTTCCCGTCGCTCTACGAAGGGTTCGGCCTCCCGCCGCTCGAGGCGATGGCCAGCGGCACGCCGGTGGTGACGTCGAACGTCCCGTCGCTCCTCGAAGTCGCCGGTGACGCGGCGGTGCTCGTCGACCCCTACGACTCGCACGCCATCGTGGACGGCGTGCGGCGCGTGCTCACCGATCCGGCGCTGGCGCAGGACCTGCGCCAGAAGGGGCTGGTCCGGGCGCGCGAGTTCTCGTGGGAGCGTTCCGTCGCGCGGACCTGCGAGCTTTACAGGGAAGTGGCGGAAAAGGGGGACGGGGCGAGGGGCAAGGGCGACGGGGAGAGGGGGGGAAAGGGGGCAGAGAGGTAGCGAAGCTCCGCCTGAGACGAAACTGCCACACTCTCTTCGAGTTTCGTTCGCACGAGGTCGTCGCCTGCGACGGTGGAGGCCTCAAACCGACGAGTGGATCGGCGGATCTTCGCTACTAGATGCGCGGGCGCCGTGGCGCCCGCGCCTAGGACAGATCCTAAGGCGAAGGATCATAAACTTCCTTCATCTGTCACGACTCAGGCCTTAGGAGATGTTCTAGTGCGAGTCGCGCTCGTGCACGACTGGCTCACCGGCATGCGGGGCGGCGAGAAGGTACTCGACGCCCTGTGCGAGCTGCACCCGGGCGCGGATATCTTTACCCTGCTTCATACCCGCGGCTCGGTGTCGGTGTCCATCGAACGCCATCGCATCGCGACCTCCTTCGTGCAGTGGCTTCCGTTCGCGCGAACGAAGTACCGCAGCTACCTCCCGCTGTTTCCGATGGCCGTCGAGCAGTTCGACCTGGATCCGTACGACCTGGTCATCAGCTCGAGCCACTGTGTCGCGAAGGCCGTCGTGCCCCCTGGCCGAGCGCGGCACATCTGCTACTGCCACTCGCCGATGCGGTATGCGTGGGATCAGTTCGAGGCGTACTTCGGCCCGGCGCGGACCGGGGCGATCGCGAGCCGGTGGTTCTACCGGCCGATGCTCGCGCGGATGGCGCGCTGGGACG
>DATDHP010000426.1:0-2229 GCA_036521515.1 Vicinamibacterales bacterium | reverse complement strand
GCAGTTGCTGGTGCTCGCCGCCCGTGCGAACGGGACGGCGCGGCACATGACGATCGGGTCGATGCTGGCCGCGCAGAAGGTGGAGGAGCTCCGGAGTACGCCCTGGAGCGTGCGCGGTGAAGGCATCGATCGGATCGACGAGTTCACCCGGCGGTGGGCCGTCTCGCCGCTTGGCGTCGACCCGGCACGCACGGCCGTCATCGACGTGCGCGTCACGCCGGGCGGGGTCCGTCTCGTCACGCTGCGGACGAACGAGGACGACCCGTGAGCCTCGTCGAGATGCTGGTTGCCACGACGCTGACGACGACCGTCGTGGGCGGCGTGCTCGGGACGTTGGCGTCGGCGCAGATGGAGTTCGTCTCGCAATCGAGCTCGGCGGACGTCCGCCAGCGGTTGCGCGTGGGGGTTGACGCGATCAGGCGCGACCTGCTGCCGGCGACCGCGGCGCTGCCGTTTCCTGGCGGCATCCTGATCGTGTCTGGCCCGGCACAGCACACCTATTACGTGCGCGCCGGCACGCTGCGCCACGACGACGGCCGCGGAACGGACTTGCCGGTCCTGGACGACGTGGCGGCGATGGAGTTCGAGGCCGTAGGTGAGCGCCGCATCCGCGTCCGGCTCGAGATACGATCGACGTGGAAAACCGCACGCGATGCGGCGATCGTGTTCGACGTGGCGCCGAGGAATCTGGGCCGTGGCGGGTAGATCGTTCCCTTTCACGGGACCACAGGGCCACAGAGGCACCGAGAGGCCAAAGCACTTGAGTGTTTCTCCGCGCCTCCGCGCCTCCGCGGCACGTGCACGAGAGGAGCGCGGGATCGCGCTGGTACTCGCGCTCCTGGGCATGGTCCTTCTCATGACGCTCGGCGGCGCGCTTGTCGTGCTGACCGCGACCGAGACGAGGATCGCGGCGAGCTTTCGCGATGCGCTCGAGGTGTTCTACGCGGCTGAGGCCGGCATGGTCAGAGCCGTGGTGGACCTCCGGACGGCGGACTGGGGTGCGGTTCTGGCGGGGACGTCGAAATCGTCCGTTGCCAATGGGGCGTTTGACCTGGTTGCCGCCGGGCGGGACATCGAGGTCGTCGGCGGCAGGCGCGGGTGGCGGCCCTATGCGTATGGCTCGCTCGCTGACCTGGTGCCGGGCGCGGCTGCCGGGAGGCTGTCGGTTGTGGTGTGGGTAGCGGCGGAGGCCGGTGCGGACGATATAGTGATCGTGCGGTCGCACGCGTATGGCCCCGGTGGGGTGCGCAGGATGGTCGAGGCGACGGTGGGCAGGACCCCCGATGGGGCACGTGTCCTCGACTGGCGCGAGGAGCGCTAACCTGAGAACCTGTTGGAAGTTTTGTGCTGAACCGTAGAGCTAGGAATCGGCGTGCAGAGAACGGCGGCCGTCGCTTGACGTGCCTCCGAACCGACCGGAGAATCCAGACATGAGGTTGTCCACGATCACGGGCGTGATGCTGGCGGTCGGGCTGCTGGCCGCCTGCGGCGTCCAGGCGCAGTCGCTTGGCGATGTCGCGCAACAGGAAGAGTCCCGGCGGAAGGGCGTCAAGGCGCCGGGCAAGGTCTACACGAACGAGAGCCTGAAGACGGTGGAGCCGCCGGCACCGCCCGCCACCCCGTCGAGTCCGGCTCCGCAGGCGGCCGCCCCCGCTGAGCCTGCCACTCCGGCCGCTCCGAACGCGGCTGCCCCCGCTGCGCCTGCCACTCCGGCCGCTCCGAACGCTTCGGCGTCCCCGGCGCCGCCCGGCGTTGCCACACCCGGCGCCGCCACCGAGGGTCCCCGCGACGAAAAGTACTGGCGAGGAAAGCTCGAAAGCGCGCGGACCGCGCTTTCGCGCGCGTACCTGTTCCAGGAGGCGCTGCAATCCCGGATCAATGCCCTGTCGACCGACTTCGTCAACCGTGACGATCCCGCGCAGCGGAGCGTCATCGCCGCCGAGCGGCAGAAGGCACTGGCCGAACTCGATCGGGTCAAGCAGGAGATCGCCCAGAACCAGAAGGCCATCGTCGCCATCCAGGAAGAGGGCCGCCGCGCGGGCGTGCCCGCCGGCTGGCTGCGCTGACGCATTCGTGATTAGCGATTCGTGATTTCATGATTCTTCCGGCTGAAGCCGGAAGCCACAGCGCTGTGGTGGCTTCCGCCTTCAGGCGGAAGGAGCCAGGAATCACGAAATCAATCACGAATCACGAATCATGAATCGCGAATCTCCAATGCCTTCTTTCCCG
>DATDHP010000425.1:0-6055 GCA_036521515.1 Vicinamibacterales bacterium | reverse complement strand
CGGTTGCGCCTGGACGGCACGGCGCGCCGCATCGCCGCCCAGGAGCGCCTGCTCGAGAACGAGTTCGGGCGCATCCGCGACGTGATCAGCGGGCCGGATGGCTTCCTCTATTTCTCCACGAGCAACGGTCGGGGAGCTACTACCGCCACCGACGATCGCATCGCCCGGATCGTGCCGGCGTCCTGAACGGGGCGCCTGGAGCCCGGAGCGTCAGCTCGCCTTGCGCCGCTCGGGGATGTGCATCTCCTGTGGTTGACCGCCGCGGTCGCTCTCCGCCCAACCGTGCTGACAGGCGAGGCAGCGGTAGTAGGTGAAAACATCGGTGGCCAGCGCCACCTTGACCTGATTGGAGCTGCAGTTCGGGCAGGGTTCGGGCGAATGAGCACCGGCGCTTGGCATGAGGCCACCTCCTGAGCGTCGAGCGCGAGGAGATCGAAAGGGGAGATCGGCTGCCCGCCGCGCGGGCGTTGCCCACCCTTCCGCCACCAGGACGCCCGCATCCGCCGTACGCAGGTCGAGCACGTCGCCGGCCTCGTGCCCTCGCAGGTCGATACCGTCGACCATGTCGGCCAGTTTCCGCGTGAGTCGTACCCGCATTCCCTCTCACGGTAGCAACCGTTGTGCCCATGGTCGAGCCAGTTGAGCTGTCCCAGACTCATCTTTCCGTCCCTAAAAGGCATGTACATTGCTCCCGGCCGACCAGCCCCCCCTAAACGGTCACATGGTGCGGCTGAAGATTACACGGCAGCCCTCCGGCAGCATCGACGGCATACAGTTGGACGACTTCATCGTGGGGTTTACCTACGACGTCGGCACCATGCTGGGGTGCTGTCTCCTGGCTGAACGTCTCGCGGTGCCCGTGGACGATGACAGTCCAGCCCTTGTCACTCCCGTGAGGAGGCAGGTCCGGTTCGATGTGGGGAGCCCTTCCCATGGTGAGAAGGTCGTTCCCATAAAAGAGAGTCGGTTACGCGGACGGACGCCCGATGAGCTGAGCGAAGCTGCCGACACGCCTCGCCGTCAGCGCAGGCGGCGGTAGCCCGGAGCCAGGGCACGGGAGCCGATTCACGCCAGCCGTTTGCTCGATCGGAGCGTCGCGAGCGCCAGGATCCCCAGGCCCCAAGCGAGCAGCGCGACCGCCTCGGGCCAGAACGTCTCCAGCCCGACTCCCTTCATGAAGATGTCACGCACGATCACGAGGAAGTAGCGCAGCGGGATGAGATAGGTGATCGGCTGAATCCATCCCGGCATGTTCTCGATCGCGAACACGAAACCGGAGAGGAACACCATCGGCAGGAGCAGGAAGAACGTCGTCGTCATCATCGCCTGCTGCTGCGTGCTCGAGATTGTCGACACGAAGAGGCCGAGGCCGAGCGTCGACAGCAGGTACACGAGCGACATCACCAGGAGCAGCGCCAGGCTGCCGCGCACGGGGATCTCGAACCAGAACACCGCCACGCTGACGACTAGCAGCACGTCGAGCATGCCGATCGTCGCGTAGGGCAGCAGCTTGCCGACGATCAGCTCCCACCGCGCGAGCGGTGTCACGTTGAGCTGCTCCAGCGTGCCCAGCTCCTTCTCGCGCACGATCGCCATCGACGACAGGTTCGTCGTGATGACGAGGAGCAGCAGCGCGACGATGCCGGGAATCATGAAGTCGCGGCTCTCGAGGCGCGGATTGAACCAGACGCGCACCTCGGCGCCCACCAGCGGCGTCGCCCGCCCGCGCCCCGCCGCTGCCGCAAGATCCCGCGCATAGGACGCAATGAGCGTCCCGGCGTAGCCGAGCGCCACGTTCGTCGAGTTCGCATCCGTGCCGTCGGCCACCACCTGTACTGCCGTCGGCTGACCGGATCGGATGCGCCGGCCGTAGTCAGCGGGAATCGCCAGCGCCATCCACGCGCGCCCCTCGTCGAGGTACGATTCGATGTCGTTCAGCGAGGGGACCGCATCCACGACGACGAAGTTCTGCGACACGTCGAACCGCGTGATCAAATCCCGGCTCTGGGTCGACTGGTCGTTGTCCACGACGACCACCGGCACGTCGCGCACGTCAGTCGTCGCGGCGTAGCCGAGCATCGTCAACTGGATGATCGGCGCGATGATGACGATGCCGAACAGCCGCGGATCTCCCCGCAGCTCGATCAGCTCCTTCCGCACCATGTGCAGGACGCGTTTCATCGATCGTGAAATTCAAAATGCAAAATGCAAGATGCAAAAATGCAAATGCCGACAGCTCGCGGGCGACATCGTGTCACTTGGTTACCGCAACGGCTATGCTGCATTCGGCAGTTTGAGTTTTGCATTGGGCATTTGACCTTGGCATTTGGCATTCGGCATTTGGCATTCGGCACTTGGCATTCGGCATTCGGCATTGGGCATTGGGCATTGGGCCTTGATGAGCACACTCGGCTCACGCCCACTGGCGCCGCAGGCGGATTGAGGCGAGCGCCAGGATGACCGCCGCGAAGACCGCCAGCGCCGCGAGCTCCTGCCAGAAGGCGGAGATCCCGACGCCTTTCAGGACGACGGCGCGCAGCGCCCTGAGGAAGTAGCGAGCGGGGACGATGTATGTCACCGCCTGCAGAAACGGCGGCATGCTGGTGATGGGGAAGATGAAGCCCGAGAGCATCAGCGTCGGCAGGTACGAGGTGAGCAGCGCCAGCTGGAACGCGACCTGCTGTGTCTCGGCGACCGTCGAGATGAGGAGCCCGAACGCCAGCGCGCCCACGAGGAACAGCGAGACCGCCAGCAGCAGCAGGGCCCACGACCCCCGCATCGGCAGGTCGAACATGAGCATGGCGAGCCCCACGATGCTCATCGACGAGAACAGCGAGATGAAGAAATAGGGCACCGTCTTGCCGAGGACGAAGGCCAGCGCGCCAATCGGCGACATCCGGATCTGCTCCATCGTGCCGACTTCCTTCTCGCGCACGATGGAGAGCGCCGTCGACACGACCGCGGTGAGCATGGCGATGTAGGCGATGAGCCCGGGCACGAGGAAGAGCGCGCTGCGCAGCTCGGGGTTGTACCAGACGCGTGGCTCGATCGTGAGCAGCGGTCCCGCGGGGGACGCCAGGCGGCCCTGGAGCTCGTAGCGCGTGGAGATGGTGCTGACGAGGCTCAAGCCATAGCCCATCACCGTCGTGGCCGTGTTCGCGTTGTCGCCATTGAGGATCAGCTGCACGCTCGTCGGGCGCCCCTCGGCCGTGTCCCTCCCGAACCGCGTCGGAATGACCAGCACGGCGCGCGCGTCACCCCGGTCGAGGATCCGCGCGATCTCCTCGTCGCTCCCGACCTCGGCGACCAGCTCGAAGTAGCCGGAATTCAGGAACGCGGACACCAGCTCCCGGCTGGCGCTGCTGCGATCGTTGTCCTGCAGCGCGAGCCTGACGTTCCGGATGTCGAAGTTGAGGGCGTAGCCGTAGAGCAGCAGCACGAAAGCAGGGACGAAGAGCAGGATCATCAGCGTGCGGCGGTCCCGGGCGATTTGCCGGAACTCCTTCACCGTCACCGCCACGAGCGTGCGGACGCTCCTCACGCGGCGCTCCGCAGTGCGACGTCGAGGAAGACATCCTCGAGAGAAGGCTCCACGACCGTGCTGTCCGTCACGGCGATGCCGGCGGCGGCCAGACGCGCCGCAATCTGCTCCGGCCCGTGGTCGCCGGCGCGCAGCACCGCGTGGACGGCGGTGCCGAAGATGCTGGTCTTCTCGACCTCGGGCATGGCCTCGAGCACGCGCATCGCCTCCACCGGCTGCCCGGCGCGAATCTCCAGGATCGGCCGGCCGGCAAAGATGCGCTTGAGCTCGGCGACCGTACCGAGCGCCGCGAGACGGCCCGCCTGGATGATCGCGATGCGGTGGCAGTGCTCGGCCTCGTCGAGGTAATGGGTCGTCACGAGGACGGTCACGCCCGATCGCGCCAGCTCGTCGATCAGCCGCCAGAACTGGCGGCGCGACAACGGGTCGACGCCGCCGGTCGGCTCGTCGAGGAACACGATGGGAGGCTCGTGGAGGATGGCGCACCCGAGCGCGAGGCGCTGGCGCCATCCGCCGGACAGCGCTCCCGTCAACGTCGACTCCCGGCCGCGGAGACCGGCCATGTCGAGGACGAACGCCCGCCGCGCCGCGAAGCTATCGCCGTCCAGCCCGTAGATGCCGCCAAAAAACGTGATGTTCTGGTCGACGGTGAGCTTCTCGTACAGTGAGAAGCGCTGCGACATGTACCCGATGCGCCGCTTCACGCCCTCCGGATCGCGGCTGACGTCCACGCCGCCCACCAGCGCCGTGCCGGACGTGGGGCGCAGCAGGCCGCAGAGCATCCGGATCGTCGTTGACTTGCCGGCCCCGTTGCTGCCAAGGAACCCGAAAATCTCGCCCTGCCGCACGGCGAAGGTCAGGTCGTTGACCGCAACGAAGTCGGCGAAGCGACGCGTCAGGCGGCGGACTTCGATCGCGTTCATTGTCCAAGCGCGCGGGCGAGCCGCGCTTCCGCGAGTCTGACGTTCGCCTGCGCCCGTGTACGATCGAGCTCCGACTGCAGCAGCGCGAAATCGGCGTCGAGCACTTCGGTCTGCGTCGCGACCCCCGCCTGGTAGCGTTCGGCGACGACGCGGCGCGCCTCGGCGGCGGCGCGAACGGCGTCGCCGGCGGCAGCGATCGCCGCACGCCCCGAGTCGATCTCCAGCTGCCGCTGACGGACCTCGAGGGCCACGATCGAATCGAACTCTTCAAGGCGCTGGCGCGCCGCGGTGACGACGGTCGCCGCCTGCGCGACCTCGGCGCGCGTGCGGCCGCCATCCCACAGGTTCCACGCCACGTTGACACTGGCGTCCCACGACTCGTCCCAGCGATCCGTGCGCGGGAAGATGCGCGGGTTGGGTCGCGCGTAGTCGAAGCCGCTGACAACGGCAATGGTGGGGAGCGCGCCGGCCCGCGCCGCCGCCAGCTGCTCCCCGGTCGCCTCGATGCGCTGTTCCATGGCGCGGCGCTCGGGACGCCGCGCGCGCGCCTGCGTGACGAGCGCGCGGGCGTCTGAGTCCGCGGACGCCGGCGGCGCTTCCAGGTCCGCGGCCGGATCGAGCGGAGGGCCGAGGACATCCAGGCCCATGAGGCGTGCAAGCTCGGACGAGGACAGGTCACGCTGGTTGCGCGCTTCGATCAGCAGCATCCGCTGGCGGGATTCCTGCGCTTCGGCCGAGGCGACTTCGTTTGGCGGAACGAGGCCGGCATTGAAGCGCTCGCGTACGTCCCTGACGTTGGCCTGCGCGCGGGCCACGCCTGACTCGAGGACGCGCTCGCTGGCCCTGGCGGTGACGAGCGCCCAGAACGCGCGGGCGACTTCCAGGCGCAGGTCCGCCCTTGCCGCCGCCACGTCGGCCGCCGACGCGGAGGCTTCCGCCTGCGCCGCCCGCTCGAGCGCGTCGGCGCGGCCGCCGTTGTAGATGGGCCATTGGAGATCGAGCCGCGTCCGGTAGTTGTTGGGAACGTCCGGATAGATCACCTGCGGGAGCCCGACGAATGAAGGCACGATGAGCTGCCTGACATGGTTGGTGCGCGTGTAACCGGCAGACGCCGAGACGAGCGGCGTATCAGCGGCCGCTCTCACCGCGACAGCGGCCTGGGCGGTCGCTTCCCGGGCCCGCGCCTCAGCCAGGCGATGGCTCGCCTGCTCGGCGCGCGCCTGCGCGTCTTCGAGGGTTATCTGGATTGTGGCTTCCGGCTTCAGCCGGAAGTCCTGCGCGGCCGCCGGTACCGGGAGCGAAAGGCCACAAAGGACGCCGAGAACAAAGCCACGGAGACCACGGAGACGATGTGGGCCACAAAGATCACAACGATCACGAAGGGCCATTCGACGTCGAATGGCCTCTGAAAAGCCACGAATCACGAGCCTGCGTCTTGGATCTTTGTGTCCTTCGTGTCCTTTGTGGCCAAGACCGTCTCCGTGTTCTCCGTGTCCTCCGTGGCCATCCGTCGTTGTGACACTAACGCGCTGAGGTTTGTTTTTTTGACAAAGAAGCGCGTTAGTGTCACTAGTAAACACAGGTTCTTGAA
>DATDHP010000424.1:0-5063 GCA_036521515.1 Vicinamibacterales bacterium | reverse complement strand
GGGCTCCAGCTCACGATCGCCGGACCCGGCAACGCCGCGCCCGCCGAACAGGACTGGTCGTTCGTCGTGATGGCCGCGAACCACGGGCCCGGACGCCTGTCGGAGACGCGCGTCATCGAAATGCCACCGGCGGACGCGCGGCTGCTGTCGGCGCGACCGTCCCAGGGTCGGTGCTCGGTCGGCACGGTCGCCACCTGCGACCTGGGAACGCTCGCGCCCGGGTCGGAGGCGTTCGTGATCGTCACGATCCGGGCGACCGGCGAACGCGAATTCGTCAGCACCGCTGTCGCCAGCGCGAGAGCGGGTGACGGCTCGACACGCGAGGCCTCGGCGCAGACGATCACCCGCGGCGTCAGGCCCGCGCCTGCCCTCACGCTGCGCCGGCCGACCGGCGAGACGACGTTCTGGATCGGTCGCAACAACACGGTGCAGTGGACATTGCGCGGCGTCGCCGGCGGTGTCAGCGTCGATCTGTCGCGCGACGATGGCGCGACCTGGTCGAGGCTGAGCGACGAGGTGGAGAACGTCGGATTCTACGACTGGACGGGCGCAGGCGCGGTGACCCCGAGCGCGCGAATCCGCGTCACGAGCCTCACCAGGCCCGATCTCACCCGGACCTCGCCCCGCTTTCCGATCGCCGTCCGCTAGGCGCGTTGCGCGCCAGACAACCGCTGCCCGGTCGGGCACCGAAAAACAGATGCATCACTGGCACTTCGCTGGACATCTTCGTCCGGGACCGCCGCACCGGAGCCACTACGAGGGTCAGCGTGTCCAGTCACGGTGTCGAGGCCATCGAGGAGAGTCATGCGCCCGCCATCAGCGGCGACGGCCGGTTCGTCGTTTTCGTATCTCGATGCCTGCAGTGGAGGGCCGCACATCGGCGGGGATGTTCCCGCAAGCTGCGAATTCGTCTCCGGCATCCCGTGAGTCACTGACGCCGCAGCCTGGAATTCGATCGACCGCTACTCCTCTACCTCGACCACGCCTGCGCCGAGCCCGACCGCGGTGAGCTGTTGCCGGCAGTGCGCGGCTTGCGCCGACGTGACATAGAACGCGGCGCCCATCCTCGGCGTGCCAAACAGGAAGCTCCGGCCAATCGGCTCGACTTGTACCGCATAGTCCACACCCGCCGTGGACAGCCACTCTTCGGCGCGCCGGGCCACGCGCAGCGACCCGGCGATGAAAATCTGCTCCGGGTCGCGCAGTTCCTCCGGTTCAATCCTTGCCATCCGAACAATCAGGATCGAGAGGGCTGCCCGGCGACGAGCGACTCGAGGCCGTGCCCGTGGGACCCCGTCTCGCGTCTCCGAAGGGCGACAGCAAACAGGAATGCGCCGAGGCTCAGCGCGAAGAACAGCCACAGCATCGGCCGGTAGCCGGCGGGGTTCTGGTCGCTCGCGCCGTACGCGTCGTTCAGCGCGCCCGCCCCCACGTTGACCACCATCATGGCGATGTTCTGCAGCATGAACATCAGGCCAAACGCCGTTCCGAGCCGCTCGGGCGTGACGAGGTACGGCAGCGCCGGCCACAGCACGCCGGGGACCAGGGAGAACGCCACTCCAATCAGGGCCGTCGCAACCCAGAGCGTGACGTTGGTATAGAGAAGGATTGGAAACACCGCAGCGAGCATCAACGAACCGGCAGCCATCAGCGCCGATCGGCGACCAAGCCGATCGGCCATCAGGCCGAACGCCGGCGTCGCGAAGATCGCGGCGAAGAAGACATACGCGTTCAGCGCCCCGGCGTCCTGCAGCGACAGGCCGTGGGCGTGCTGGAAGTACAGGATCGAAAACGTGCTGCGAAACGGAAAGATGACTGCGTAGAACGCCACGCAGAGCCCGGCGATGTACCAGTACGAGCGATCGAACCGCCACAGATCGCTCCAGACGAACCGGTCGGACGGTTGCGGTTGCCGGAGGTCGTAGCGGCGGCGGGCGCTTCCTTCGAGCAGGTAATACACGAGAGCCGCTCCCACCCCCATCGTCATGATTCCCGCTGCCAGCCAGAGCGGCGGTTGCCACCCGGCGTCGTAGAGCGGCTTGAACCAGGTGGGCGACATGCCCGCGCCGTACGATCCGGCGCGCGCCAGGCTCAAGTTGACACCGAAGGCCAGCCCGAGCTGACGCCCGACGAACCACCGGCCGATGATCACGCTGATCGCCACGATCATCGACTCGGCGCCGAGGCCGAAGATGAGCCGCCCTGCCGCCATGACAGGGAAGAGCGGTGATGCGGCGGTAATCGCCGCGCCGATCGCGCAGATGACTGTGAACGCCAGCGTCGAGGCCCTCGTGCCGAACCGATCGACGATGATGCCGCCGACGAGCACCATGACGATGTTCGGCAGGCTGTAGATCGCGTTGAGCGTCCCGATCTGCGTGTCGCTGAAGCCGAGCATCCGCTGGAGCAGGTCGGCAACCGGCGCAATCGCGTCGTACGCGTAGTAGTTGCCGAACATGGCCAGGCTGACTATGAGGAGCGCGGCCCATCGCCAGAGGGCGGGCGCGGCGGGCGCGTGAGTCTGCGCGGGAGCCTCGTATGCCATAGGCGGATCCTGGGCGGCCCTGAGGGTCCGCCTCTCCATCAGCACGAAGTGAGCTCAGGGACGCCGAACTATAGCCTAACCGCCGGACGACCTGTCGACACTACACCGCCCGGGCGCGCGAACGATTCTGCTTGGCTTCAGCGACAGACGGTGTCCGGCCGTCGAAGCGGACCTGATGAGGGTCGCCAGTCAGCCCCAGAACACCCGGTGCCCGCGTCGCTGCAGCGCCTCCGCCACCGCTTTCTCCCCTGCCTCGGCGTCGCGTCGTGTGCTGAACGGTCCGATCCTCTTCATCAGGTCGTAGCGGAGGCGCACCCCGAACTTGTGCGGCTTGCCCGCGGCGAGCCTCCCGCCTGCCTTGTGCTGGGCAAAGCGGTTTTCGGGAGTGTGGGCGGTCTGCCCGACGTAGAGCGGGGCCAGCGCGCACGGCTCCTTGACGCAGGCGCGGGCGAGCTCGATGACGTAGATGCTGTAGACCGGGACCGTCGATGCGGGCCTGGCCGAGCGCCGCTTTGCCATCGCCTGGAATTATCGGCGGCTTTCGGAAACTGAAGAGGGCAGAATTCGCTCGTGACTCGAGTACGGGATGATGACCTACATGCACGAAGGCAAGCAGTACATCATCGTGCAGTCGGGCAGCGCGAGGCGCAACCAGCCGGGCTCCCTGGTGGCGCTGACGCTGCCTTGACAATGAATGCCGCGCGGGCTGAAGCCCCCGCACTACGATCCCTCTACGATCTGTCGCTCCGAACGCAGAGCGGGGGCTTCAGCCCCCGCGTCGACACGATCACGCCGGCAGGTGGGTCTTCCACCACTCCCGTGCCCGCTCCTCGGTCCACGTCTCGGTGAACGGGACAGCGTCGAGGCGCTCCAACAGATCGCGGGCGGCTTTCGGGCGCTGCTCCCGCTCCTTCGCGAGGCACGCCATGACGAGGGCATCCAGCTCCGCGGGAATCGGCAGTTCGGTTTTTCTGGACGGCGGGTCGGGCACCGCATGTGCGTGGGCAAGCAGGAGCTTCATCGGCGTGTCGGCCGTGAACACGAGCTCGCCGGTGAGCAGCCAGTAGGCGACGCAGCCTGTCGAATAAATGTCGGCGCGACCGTCCACATCGCCGCCCAGCGCCTGTTCCGGGGCGATGAACGCTGGAGTGCCTCGAATCACGTGCGCCATCGTGAGAGCGGTCTGGGACTCCGAGGTCGCGTGGGCGGGTTTGGCGATTCCAAAATCGAGAACCTTGACGAAGTCGTGATCCTCGCCGTACCGGCACAGGAAGATGTTCGCCGGCTTGATGTCGCGATGCACCAGGCCGCAGGACTCGGCCTCCGACAGGGAGTGGCAGATCTGCCGCAGAACTGACACCACCCGCTCGGCAGGCATCGGGCCGAAGCGACGGATCATCCTGTCGGCATCGAGTCCTTCGAGGAGCTCCATCACGTAGTAGAACGAGCCGTCATCCGCGACGCCGAAGTCGAACAACGTGACCGTATGCGGCGAGCGGAGCCGGGCGATCAGCTGCGCTTCGCGCTCGAACCGCCGCCGGGTGTCGTCGGACACGGCGCCGAGGGGATCGTCGGCCAGCGGCGATCGAATCAGCTTGATGGCAGCCGGGCGTGCCAGCAGACGGTGGTCGGCCTTCCACACCTCGCCCATGCCGCCAGCGCCGAGGCGTTGCACCAGGCGATAGCTTCCGAGCTCCCGCGCGCGGCTCACCTCCTTCCCCAGCGTATACACCACGCGGGCGCCGACGTAGGCCATGATCACGACGAGCAGGTAAGGGAAGAAGAACGTAAAGAAGATCGTCACGCCGTTCGGCGCGATCTCCGGCGGAAAGGCCGAAAGCGACAGCAGAACCATGGCCGGGACGGACGTCATCGACGCCAGTGCCGCAAGCACGGCGTAACGCGGCTGGGTCGGAACGACCACGTTGAAAAGGAGGGTCCAGACGGCGACCCAGGACAGTCCGGTCCATGGTCCGCGCAGGTCGAGGGCTTGAAGGAACTCGGCTGCCGCAATGCCGTAGCTGCCGCTGACTTCGAAGACCAGCGCGACGACCATCACGGCGCGCGGCCCGAGGCGGGCGCCCCGGATCGCCCATGCGACGGCCAGCGCGACGGCGATCGAGATGACGCCGGGCGCCCAGTTCAGCGGCCGCGCGAACAAGTCCTCGCGCTCGGCGGGAAAGAGCAGCGATGGGAAGAACGCCGCCATGAAGAAGGTGAAGGCGTACAGCAGCGCGAGAATCCGTAGACGGCCAGCGGCCTGGTTCAGCAGGTCCGGTGGAAGCGCGGTAGTCGCGCGATCGGCGACCGATCTGCCACGCTTCCGCAGGTAGGCTCGACCGCCGGCCCCGGCCGGAACGCCGGTATCGGACTGGCGCTCGTCTCGTCCTGCAGGGACAAGGAGAGTCTCGCTGCCGCGAGATGCGGTCATGCCATCTCAGTATAGATAACTCGAGGCCATCCCATTCGAGCGCACGACCGAGTGCAGCGACGCGCGGAGGCACTTTCCGGGATTCGT
>DATDHP010000423.1:0-6577 GCA_036521515.1 Vicinamibacterales bacterium | reverse complement strand
CACGCCTGTGCCGAGGGAGGCAGATCGGGCCGGCGGGCCGTCGGACCCGCGAACACGATGCGGACCGCGGCCATCGTCGAGCCCGGTGGCGTGCCGGGCCCCTCTCCCTCATCGCAACCCAGCGTGGCCAGGACTACCGCTGCGGCTGCCGCCACGACCGGCATCTGCATGCGACGAGCATAGCGGGAACTCTCGCGGGGTGCCATCCAGAGATCACAGCGCGGCTGCGCCGCAACCGAAGAGCGCATCCGCGCTAGGCGGCGGGCCTGGAGGCCCGCCGCATCTAGTAATACAAACCCTTGGCAATTCTTGTCATCAAAGCAAGATTTTCAGGGTTTGTATTACAAATGCGCCAGCGATGCCTCGCCTTGGCTGCGGTCCGGCGCAGAGGATGCTGGTTCCTCGACGCTGGCAGGCCGCCGGGCGTGGCATGCGATGCAGTGTCGAAACGCCGCAAGCGTGATCGGCTTCAGGAGTGCCGCTGCCGGTTGCAGGCGCTCGAGTTCCTCTTCCTCGAGGCACCGCCCACTCAGAACGACCGTCGGCACCTCCGCGGCTGGTCCTTCGAGCTGCATCTCACGAAACGCGAATCCATCAAGGCCGTCCATGGTCACGTCGAGCAGGAGCAGCGCAACGCGGTCGCGCAGCTGTGTCAATCGCAGATAGCCTTCGGTTCCGGTCGCGATCGCAATCGGGTGGAAATCCGAAGCGGCCCGCACCAGACGTTCCAGCAGCGTACGGACGGCCGGCTCGTCATCGACGATCAGGACGATGTCTGCCGGGTGAGGGATCGCATCGAGTTGCGCCATGAGTAACAGCCTCCGGTGACAGAAGGGCAACTGCAGAGCCATCGCGCAGACCCATGCAGTCTCGTGCAGGAGACGGACAGTGCAGGCGGTTGGGGATTCGCCTGAAGGAGGAATTTTTCACGCACGCCGTGAAGGTTTTCCAGATCGCAAATACGGAGATCCCGAAATGGCCAAACCTCCGTGCCTCCGTGGCCCGTCGGGAAAAAAAGTCGCCTGCCGGATCAGATCCCAACCCCGTCTTCAGTTGGGGAATGACCCGTTCACCAATAGGTCGGGAGTCGAGCGTGCTTGACAGCGAGATGCCAAGAAAATAGCATAGTGCTAATTTATTGGCACATCGGAGATCGAATGGCCAAGGCTGCCGCGCCCACCCTCAGCCGTCGCGAACGCCAGATCATGGACGTCCTGTATCGCCTGCGGCGCGCCACCGCCGCCGAGGTGCAGGCCGGCATGCCCGACGCGCCCAGCTATTCGGCGGTGCGGACGCTGCTGCGCATCCTGGAAGCAAAGGGCCACGTCCGGCACGAACCGGACGGCCCGCGCTACGTCTATATCCCTACGGTGGCGCGCGACAAAGCCAGGCGTTCGGCGCTCAGGCATGTCGTCAACACCTTCTTCGAGGGGTCGGCGTCGCAGGTGATGGCCGCGTTGTTCGAGCTCTCACCCCGCGACCTGGGTGACGACGAGATTGCCCGCCTCCGGCAACTGATCGACAACGCGAAACAGGAAAGGAAGAAGGAGCCGTGATGCCAGCCCTCCTTGTCCAGACGAGTGTGAAGGCGACCATCGTGCTGCTGGTCGCCTGGCTTCTGACGCGCGCCATGGCGCGCTGTTCCGCGGCGGCGCGCCATCTCGTGTGGACCGTTGCGATCGTTGCGGCGCTGGTGCTCCCGTTGGTCCAGGTGGCCGTGCCCCGGTGGAGCGTTCCGCTCCTGCCGGCGGCCGCTGCGCCGGCGTCCGCCACTGCAGCGGCACTGTCAGACCCGATTGACGCAGCGCCTCAACCCGCGGAGAAGCCGCATGGGCCCGACGTGACGCCAGCCTCCGCAGCGGCGGCCCCGATGGCATCGGTACGTCCGCTTCCTGCGTCTGCGGCGGCTGACGAGATCGGCTGGATGGCAGCGGCGATGGCGGTGTGGATCGCCGGACTGACGATGGCGCTGGCGAGGCTCGCCGCGGCGCTGGCGTGGGTGAGCCGGATCGTGCGAGAGGCCACCGACGTCGACGACCCCTTGTGGACGGCGATGCTGAATGAGTTCGTGGCCGTGTTTGGCATCACCACGCCGGTCTCGTTGAAGATCGGCGCCGGGGCGACGATCCCGGCGGTGTGTGGGATCCGGACGCCAACGGTCCTGCTGCCACCCGAAGCAGCCGGGTGGCCGGAAGAGCGTCGGCGAGTCGTGCTGCTTCACGAGCTCGCGCACATCGCACGGCGCGATTGCCTCGTGCACACGGTCGCACAGCTCGTGCGTGCGGTGCACTGGTTCAATCCGCTTGCGCACCTGGCCGCCGGGCGCCTGCGCGCGGAACAGGAACGCGCGGCCGACGATCTCGTGCTGGCTGCGGGCACCGATGCGCCGACGTATGCCGATCATCTGTTTGAAATGGCGCGGACGTTTCGCACCGAGCGTGGCCCGGCGTGGGTCACCCTGGCCATGGCGCGTCCCTCGCAGCTCGAAGGGCGCGTGATGGACATTCTCGACGGTCGCCGCAACCGCCGACCGCCGGCGCGCGCGGTCCGCGCGGCCGGGGGTGCGGCTGTCGCCGCGCTGATCGTGCCTGTCGGAGCGCTGCAACTGACCGCGGCCGCAGGACCTCGATTACCGCAGGCCGCGCCCGCCATGCGGGACAGTCAGCCTGTCACGGCTGGCACCGTGCTCGACGCGAGCCCGGCGCCGCCCGCGCCGCCGGCACCGGTCGACGCGCCGTGGCACGACCTGCGACCCGATGCCACGGTCAGCGCGGCGGGCCATTTCATCGACCTTCTTCCCGATGTGGACATCGACGTTGATGTCGACAACTTCAACCCCGCGCCCAATCCCGTTCCTGGTCCCAAACCCGATCCCGATCCCAATCCCAATCCGAATCTGCATCCGTGGGCGCAGAAGTTCCTCGTGCCCTTCGGTTTGAAGGGCACCGGCGGCCCGCAGGCGCAGGCTCAATCGTCGTCGCAGGACACGGCGGTCTCGGACGAGACGCGCCGCCGCGTCGCGGACGCGCTGCTCACGACGCTCAACGACGAGAACGAAAACGTGCGCCAACAGGCGCTGGCTGCTCTGGCCGGCATGCGCGACCCGCGAGCGATTCCAGGGCTGTTGAAAGCGTCGCGCGACCCGAGCGTTCGCGTGCGCGAGCAGGCCGTCACTGCGCTGGCCCAGTTCGACACGCCGGAAGCCACCGAAGGAGTGCTGGCGGCGCTGAAAGATCAGAGTCCCGACGTCCGCGCGCGTGCCGCACGCCTCATGGCCATACTCGGTTCGCGCGGCCGCCTGAACGATCCGAAGTATGTGGCGGCGGTCGCGGGCCTGTTGAAAGACGCCGCGCCCGACGTGCGCGTGCAGGCCATCGTGGCGCTCGGGCGAATGCGCCGACGGGAAGCCGTGCCGTTGCTGCTGCCGATGCTGAAGGACATGGACCAGAGCGTCCGCGAGCAGGCGGCGGTGGCGCTCGGCGACATTGCCGATCCCGGCGCCATCGACGCCTTGACCGCGGCGTTGAAGGACGCCGACGCGGAAGTGCGCGAGCAGGCCGCGCGGGCGCTCGGGCGGATCGCGCGTGGTCAGCGATCTGTGCCGCCCGTCCCGCCAGTTCCGCCGGTTCCACCAGTGCCACCGCGCCCGCCACAAGTGAACCTCGACGTCGACGCGGTCAATCAGGCCGTCCAGCGCGCACGCGACGCCCTGGAGCTCGAGCTCCCGGACTGGCAATGGCAACCGCAGGACTTCCAATGGCAGCGGCAGGAACTCGAAATACAGCGGCGAGACTTACAGCGCCAGGCGGAGGAGCTCCGGCGCGAAGCGGAACGCCTGTTCCGCTGAAAAGGAATCAACAGGTCGCCGGCGTGGCGCCGTTCAGCATCTGCTGCAACCATGCAGAGGCGCAGCGGACGTGCCACACGAATTGCCGGACGTTGATCGCCAGCATCCCGTCGATGACGCGGCGGAAACGGTCTGACGACACCCCTTGCTGGCGCCAGGCGACCAGTTCATCGACGGTAGGACGGGCGCTGGCAGCAGTGGTGAACCCGCCCGCGTACTCTGCGGTTACGCCGTGACTGCGAAGACGAATCAGGTCGTCGAGCGACAGAGTCGTGTAGCCCAGTGCTGCCAGCGCGCGAATGTACTCCGCACTCACGCCGTGGTCGCGTGCCTTGATGAGACCGTCAAGAGAGGGACGATGCCCAAGCTGCGCGAGATCCCGGATGTACTCCGGCGATACCCCGTGATCTCTGGCACGGACCAGCGTGTCGAGCGACAACGGTGAATATCCCAGCTCGCGCAGCTCGCTCACGTATCGAGGACTGACCCCGTGATTACGGGCCTTGATGAGATCGTCGAGAGAGAGACGATACCCAAGCCGGGTGAGATCCCGGATGTATTCCGGCGAGACGCCGTGATCTCTGGCGCGGACCAGCGCGTCGAGGGATAGCTGGGCGTATCCCAACTCGCCCAGCTCGCTCACGTATCGAGGGGTCACGCCGTGAGCGCGAGCGCGAATCAGTTCCGCGGCCGTGAGCGGCACGCCTTCCGTCATGCCCGTCTGAGCCGACTCGACCGCGGGCGGCTCACCGGAGCCATCGGTGGCTGGCGAACCCTTGGACGACTGGCCGGCCGGAACCGGGGGGACCGCCGTGATCGTTGCCGTGGCAACGGTCACGAGCAGCACCGCAATCATCGCGATTCCTGCGACATTGGTCTGGAGGCGTGGCGTGGCCCGGTTGCGTGCGGCGTCCAGGACTGCGAGCAGCCGCTCTTCGAGTTGCCGCGGACCCGCGATGCCGACCGCCAGTGCAGTCGCCTGGTGCCCGCGGAGCGCGAATGCGAGTTCCAGCAGATGGGTGGCGTACTCACGGGCGTTGGTGCCGGTTGCCAGCACCACATCGTCGCAGGCCGCTTCCCGCTCCAGGCGGAGGCGCCGCGACATCCACCAGACCCCCGGGTGCATCCAATAGAGCGCGCAGGCCACGGCAGTCAGCAATTGCGTCAGGCAATCGAATCGAGCCACGTGCGCCAGCTCATGGAGCAGCACGGCGCGGCGACGATCGCCGGCCCACATGTCGGCGACGGCGGGAATGAGGATGGCTGCGCGCCAAGCCCCGAACGCCACCGGCATCGTCTGTTCACGACTTCGCAACAACCTCACCGTCCTCCGAATGCCGACGTGCCCGGCGCATTCCTGCAGGAGGCGCGTCCACTCCGGATCGCTGACCGGGATGGCGCGTCGAGCCACGCGCTGAACGGAGAGGCACTCGCCAATCAAGCGAGCCAACAGGAACAACAGGCCGGCCGCGTACAGAACCGGTAGCGCCATTGCCCACGGAACACCAGCCACGGCAACTGCCCTTGCCACCTCACCGGGAGTGACGATGATCG
The DNA here is from genome assembly GCA_036521515.1 of Vicinamibacterales bacterium. Classification (GTDB taxonomy): domain Bacteria; phylum Acidobacteriota; class Vicinamibacteria; order Vicinamibacterales; family UBA2999; genus Gp6-AA40. Next base: position 1,176 of record DATDHP010000423.1, on the reverse strand, counting down.
GCGGCGACGCGTCTGCGTCGGCTGTCGACAGGCGCGCGGAGTCGGCGTCCAGAGGCGCAACGGCCACAGGAGCTGCTGGAGCTGTCGACGCCGGCACCCGCACGGCCGTCCAGCCAGGAAGGACCAGCCAGAGCATCGGCAGCAGCAGCAGGCCGACCGTGGCCAGGGTCCATATCAGGTGCCGCGTCGCGGCCGATACGCGTCGAGCAAGGAGCGCCTGCGCAAGGGCGACGACGCTCAGCAGGATCGACACTTTGACCAGGATCGAGATTGGTGTCATCGCTTGTCTCCGGCGTCGCGGACCCGCTTCAGCAAGGCATTGAGCCGTTTGTACTCGGCGTCCGAAAGAGGCGTCTCGGTGGCATCGAGCAGGGCGGCCACCGCGGAGGCGGGTGAATTGTTGAAGAACGTCCGCACCAGGCGCTGCAACGCGGACCGGCTGGCGTCTTCGGGCTTGGCCACCGGAAAATAGACGTAACGCGGCTCGTTGTACGCGCGCCGGGCCAGGCCGCGCTCGATCATGATGTCGAGGAGCTTGCGCACGCTGGACGCCGTCGGCGCCTCCGGGAGCTCGGACCTGATCTCCTCGACCGTGGCCTGCTGGCGCCGGTGCAGGATCTCCATGATCTGGCTTTCGCGGCGGGTCAGATCGATACGCACAGACTTTCGCACAGGGTGTCCTTGGCGACTGGCCGCTTTGGGGAGAATTTATTCGCCCTTGCGCGAATATATTCGCGCTAACCCCGCTCGTCAAGAATTTTCGACTGGCAGGAGTTGTTGGCTGCCAGTCGAACCCGGCGGGCAGCTGAAAGGCGATCGAAGGTCGCTCGAGTCTGGGTGTGGGGCAAGCCTTTACGGCTCGCCGCGCGGACCGTAAAGGTCCGCGCCACACCAGCGATTCAAATGAGTGGCTCCGGTCTGAAAGACGTTCCGCCAGACGAAGGCATTCGCGGCGTTCCTCACGCAGACTTCAACCAGATCATGCGGCAAGCCGTTCACGGCGGAACCGTTGGCTCCCCTCGGTGTACGTGCCTCTGTCGGCCCGTCCGCGCTTGTTCCGGCTGGCCGCGTGGCGACGCCGGGATCCGGCCGCTCGACCGCGGTCCGTGGTATCGTCATGGGCGCTGGAAGTGACGGGATCACAGCGTTTGAAGCGGAGGTCCATGATGTCGTGTT
>DATDHP010000422.1:0-2762 GCA_036521515.1 Vicinamibacterales bacterium | reverse complement strand
GAGAGGCAGATGGCGAAGCCGCCAATCGACAGATGAGTCTCGAACCGGCGCGCGTCTGACACGTGTCAAGCTCGGAAGTGTGACACGTGTCAGACTCCCAGCCCGGGGAGCGGCGCTACGACGTCGTCGAGCTGCAGGGCGCCGGCATGGTGCAGCGAAACTGCGTCGGGCCGCTGAAGTTCGGCGTCTTGCAGCCGCCGAGCACCGCTTCTTCGGGACGCAGCGCCACCTCCTGAATCTGCGGCTTGACGTACGGCTTTCTCGGCCGATTGCTCGTGGCGTCGTCGCGAGTCTCGTCCATCGTTCAACCCCTCCGTATCAGTCACGACTACCTGGCGCCGCACGATCCGCAGCTCGTGGCGGCCGGTGCGGCGTTGACGACGTTGAGAAAGACCTTGCCGTCGCGTTCGACGCTCGTCGCGCGGCGCACGAACGCGTGGCTGTTGTCGCGCAGACGCCGTGCCGACTCGGCGAGCGCCGCATGACCGGCGCCGCCATCGCAGTACTCGCAGTCGCCGTGCGGCTGGATCGGGATGCCAATCGTCATCGCGCGCAGGTGCGCGACGCGGCACAGGTAGTCGACCGGCGTTTCCGGGTCGCCGTTCTCGAGCTCCGCGGTCGCGGGGCACATGCCGCACATCGACTTCATCTCGCAGCCGACGCACTTGGTCGGACGCGTCACCTTCTTCAGGCGCTGCTGCCGCAGGAACCCGTTCCAGCCGTCGGCGAACGAGCCGCGGCGCAGGTCGTACTTGTGCGCTTCGGACAGGACGCAGATGCTCAACCGCCCGTAGGCATCGACCGAGAACGAGTTGACGCCGCCGCCGCATTGATACACCTCGTCCACCGGCGGCATGGTGGCGTGATGCAGTTCCTCGGCGTACCGGGTCCACTCGTCGCGCCGCCTCGGGTGCTCGAGGTCGAGCGCCACCGCTTCTTCGGGCGAGAGGCGGACGTTCAGCGGGCTCTGCGAACAATCGAGCCGCGGGTTGATCTCGCTGTCGAACTTGAACGCGACACCGAGATCCTCTTCGGCGAAGCGGCGCATGTCGTCGATCTCGTCACGAGTGATCGACACCGCCACGGTCTTCAGGCTGAGCGGCAGGCCGCGCTCGAGCAGGAGATCGATCCCGCGCAGGCAGCGCGCGTGCGATCCGGGAATGCCCGTCATCCGCTCGTAGGTTTCTTTCCTGAAGCCGTAGAGCGTGATCTCGATCGCGAACGGCCGCCAGTCGACCAGCTGGTCGGCGACCCGTTCGGTGATCAGCGTCCCGTTGGTGAACAGGGTGACGAGAAATCCTTTGCGCTTCGCGTAGGTGTAGATGTCGAAGAAGTCGCGCCGGGCGAAGATCTCGCCGCCGGTGTAGAGCAGCCACAGGCAGCCGGCGTCCGAGAGCTGGTCGAGCAGCCGGTGATGATCCGCCGTGGTCATCTCGCGCTCGCGCGCGTTGGCGTCCGCCATCGGCAGGTTGTTGTAGCAGTGCTGGCAGGTCAGCGGACAGCGGCGTGTCAGCTCGATCGTCCCGTTCGTCGGCAACCGGGCGCTGCCGATGCGCTGGTGAAACGATGCGCTGAACGCGCCGTAGTTGAGCTTGTCCATCAGTTCAGCCGGTCTCGCCAATGTAGTCGATCAAGCCGCGCTCGCGCAGCACGTTCAGGAACTCGGCGACATCGCCGATCGCGCTCTCGGGGCTGACCTCGAACTCGCGCGACAGCGTGTCGGCGATGCGCTCGACCGGCGTCGGCGCTTCCAGCAGTTCCCAGATGCGCGTGCCGACGTCGTTCATGACGTAGATCGAATCGAGGTTGGCGACGTGGCCGGTGACAGGGAGGATGAGCGTCTCGCCGGCGATGCGGCGCGTCACGAACGACTGGCCGTCGTCGATGCGCCTGGCTATGCGAGAAGACGCCTGCATAACATCAAGTACCGCCGTATGGTAGCAGATGTGCCGAGGCCGTTCGAGGGCGTGGCGTGCAAGGCGATCGCGCGTCCGTCGCGTTCCACGGCTTCGACGCGACCGACGATCTGCGAGGCTGCGACCGGCGCGTCACACCTGGCGTTGGTGTCGCCGCGAAGCCGAAAGCGCGTCTCCGTGTTATATGCGACGACGCGGACGAGCCGGTGGGCGCGCACGCGATCGCCGTCGCGGAAGAGCAGGATGTCGCCGCGGACGATCTCGTGCGCGGCGACCGGCGCGACCGTGATCACGTCGCCGTGCAGGATCGCCGGGTACATGCTGTCGCCGCTGGCGCGGAACCGGATCGACATCCCGGTGCCGACGACGTGTTCCGCGAGTGCGGCGAATCGGGTCATAGGCTCCGTCGTCGGTATTGCGGATTGAGGATTGCGGGTTGCGGATTTATGGTGGATTCGCGGTCCAATCGTCAATAAATCCGCATTCCGCATTCCGCAATTCTTATTGCGGCACGCCGACCGGCATTGCGTCAGTCAGCGCCGTGCCCGACGTGAACGTGAACGATCCGCTGCCGGTGGAGACGCACTGGATCCAGATCCCCGTCGCCGCATCGTAGAGCGCCACGTCGTCGCGTCCGTCACCGTTCAGGTCGCCGACCGCCACGGTCCAGCCGACCGCCCACGCCGTCGTCGCGACGCTGAAGCCGCCGTTTGCCGTGTTCATCGCCGTCATCGCCTCGCCGCTCGTCCGATCGTAGCCGAAGACATCGTCGCGGCCGTCGCCGTCGAGATCGGCGACGTGCAGCTCGAGCGCAGCCGTCCACGCCCCGCTCCTGGTCGTGAAGCG
>DATDHP010000421.1:0-23556 GCA_036521515.1 Vicinamibacterales bacterium | reverse complement strand
ACTACTGACTCGCCTTTCACGTCGTGTGGCCCTCGTCTCACTCGCCGCCGCGGTGGTGTTCCCCGCTCTCGTGTCGGCGCAGTCAGACGGGCCAGGCAACCTCGATCCGCTCCTTCAGTCTCGGGCCCGGCGGTCGTCCGGCCGCTCGCGAGTGATCGTGGAATTTCGCGGCACTCCTGACGCGACCGTGATCACGCGCGACGGCGGTGTCGCGCGCCGCCTCCTGCCCCGGATGCGCGCACAGGTTGCGGACGTCAACAACCAGTCGCTGGAGAACCTCGCCCGTCAGCCAGACGTCGCGCGGGTGCTGGCCGATCGCCGGGCGTTCCCGACCATCGAACGATCCGGGGCGTCGATCGGCGCCGCGTTCGCGCGGTGGCAGTTCGGCCTGAGCGGCCAGGGCGTTGGTGTGGCGGTCATCGACTCCGGCGTCGCCGCGCTGCACGACGATATCAACCTGGCGAACCCGCTCAACCCCCAGGCGTCTCCGCGCGTGCTGCACTTCCGGGACTTCACCCGCGAGGACAGCGAGCAGGTGTGGCTGTCGGAGCTGCCGACCGACGACTTCGGGCACGGCACGCACGTGGCTGGGATCATCGCCGGCAACGGTTTCGACTCGTACGGCGCAAACTCCGGCGTGGCACCCAAGGCGCACCTCGTTGCGCTGAAGGTGCTCGACGCCAACGGCCAGGGGTACGTCAGCGACGTGATAGACGCGATCGACTATGCCATCGCCATCAAGGACACCTACAACATCCGCGTGATCAACCTGTCTGTCGCGACCGGGGTGTTCGAGTCCTACAGGACCGATCCGCTGGCGCAGGCGGCGAAGCGCGCGGTTGACGCCGGCATCGTGGTAGTCGCCGCCGCCGGCAATCTCGGGGAGAACGAAGAAGGCAGGCGGCAGTTCGGTGGCATCACGTGCCCGGGCAACGCGCCGTGGGTGCTGACCGTCGGCGCCGCGAGCCACGAGGGCACGACCCGCCGGAGCGACGATACGCGCGGCGACTTCAGCTCGATCGGGCCGACCTGGATTGATTTTGCGGCCAAGCCCGACCTGCTCGCGTATGGCGTCGGCATCGAGTCGCTGGCAGCGCCGCACAGCACGCTCTATACACAGCACCCGGACGACCTGCTGGATGGCTTTCGGCCCACGCAGTTCAAGCCGTACATGAGCCTGAGCGGCACGAGCATGGCGGCGCCGGTCGTCAGCGGCACCATCGCGCTGATGCTCGAGGCCAATCCGAAGCTGACGCCGAACGCGGTCAAGGCGCTGCTTCACTACAGCGCGGAGCGCCGGCCCGGCGAGCACGCGCTCGCACAGGGGGCAGGGTTGCTCAACGCGCGCGGCGCGATCCGCATGGCCCGCTTCTTCGCCGAGCCGGCGCGCGTCGGACCGGTGCCGTGGGACACCCTGGCCGGCGAGGACGTGCTGTGGGGACGCCAGATTCTGTGGGGCAACGTGCGCGTCGGCGGCGGCATCCCGCTGCCCGGAAGCAATGCGTGGAAGCTCGGCGTGACGTGGGGCGCCGGCAAGGCCCCGGACGGCGAGCCCATCACGTGGGGTGTGAACACCGGCGACAACATCGTCTGGAGCACCTACGTCGACAACATCGTCTGGAGCACGAGCGCCGACGACAACATTGTCTGGAGCACGCGCGACCACAGCCTGGAGTGGAGCACGGCCGACGCGGACAACATCGTGTGGAGCACGGCCCACATGGAGAACGTCGTCTGGGGCCGCGACTGCGGTGGCGCCAACTGCCGTCGCACGCTGTGGGGCAAGCGCGCCGCGGACGGCAGCGCGTGGGGCACTGCCGGTATGGACGACAACATCGTCTGGAGCACCAACGACGACAACATCGTCTGGAGCACCTACGACGACAACATCGTCTGGAGCACCGGCGAGCTGGATGGCAACATCGTGTGGAGCACGGGCGACGACATCGCGGCGAGCACCGCCAACGACCCCGTCGCCAACCCGAGCGACGAGATCACCTCGGAACCCGACGCGGCGGCGATCGTGGTCGTGCCGCTCCCCGATTCCGTCGTCCAGCCCTCGCGCGAACACGTGCCCGCTGCCGGGAGGGCGAGCGCTGCGGCCGCGGAGGACACGACGGGCGGATCCCCGCCTGCCGGCGAGACGCCGGCCGGAGACGACAGCGCCGGGGACAACATCGTGTGGAGCACGAGTGAACCGGTCCCGCCGGCCAGGCCCGGCCCCGGATCCGGCGCCTCGGCGCCTGACGGGACGACCCCCAGCGCGGACGACAACATCGTGTGGAGCACGGGTGCACCGGCCGCGCCGGAGGGACCCGCCGCCGGATCCGGCGCCTCGGGGCCCCCGGTCGCCGTTGAAGGAGTGCCATGAAGACCCGTGTGACGATCATCTGGCTGCCCGGACCGCCTCGGTAGGGATGCCGGCATGAGCCAGCCGTGGCTGATCGCCGGCCTTGTGCTGGTGTCGGCAGCCGTTCTGTACTTCGGCAACCGCATCTACCGCGCAGTCAGCGCCCGCCTCGCGGCGGAGCGCCAGCACGCGCAGCAGATGGCCGAGTTGCACCTGGCAGCGATCGAAGCGCTTGCGCTCGCGATCGACGCGAAGGATCAGACAGCGCCGAACCACATCCGACGCGTACAAACGTACGCGACGGGCGTGGCACGCGCGATGGGCATGAACGAGGACGAGATCCAGGGGATCAGGACTGCCGCGCTGCTGCACGACATCGGCAAGCTCGCGGTGCCGGAGCACATCCTCGCGAAGCCGGGGCCGCTGACGCCCGAGGAGTTCCAGAAGGTCCGCATCCACTCGCAGGTGGGCGCCGACATCATCGCCGGGGTCCCGTTCCCGTATCCCGTGGCACCGCTCATCCTGAGTCATCATGAGCGCTGGGACGGTCGCGGCTACCCGTCGGGCCTGAAACAGGATGAAATCCCGCTCGGCGCGCGCATACTCTGCGTGGTCGACTATTTCGACGCGCTGACGTCCGACCGCCCGTACCACAAACCGATCGGCAACGAGGCGGCGCTCGCCATTCTTCAGCAGGACGCCGGCAAGGCGCTCGACCCGAGCGTCGTGTCGGCGTTCGCGCGCATCATGCCGCGCCTGCGCGCCGACGTGGAGAAGGAAGAGCTCGAAACGCCCCGCGCTGGTGCGTACCCGCTGCGCCGCGGTGAAGGCCTCAGAACGCTCGGCGCGGTTCCCGCCGAGGCCAAGGCGTCCGTCTTCGACGACATCGCGCTCGCGCACCGCGAGATCTACGCGCTCTACCAGATCGCCCAGACGATGGGAACGAGCCTCGGGGTGTCGGATACGATGGCGCTCATCGCCTCGAAGCTGGCGAACCTCGTGCCATTCTCGGCCTGTGCCCTGTTCATCTATTCCGACTCGAACGACACGCTCGGCTGCCGCTTCGCCACGGGGACCGACTCGGAGCTCCTCCAGCAGCTGAGCCTGCGCAGCGGCCAGGGGCTGACCGGCTGGGTCGCGCGCAACCGCCGCCCGCTCGTCAATGCGCGCCCGGGCGCCGATATCGAGGCGATGAACTCGGACGCGCCCACGGTGCTGCAGTCGGCGCTGGTGTGCCCGCTGATCTTCGGCGAGCGCTTCATCGGCACGCTCGCCGTGTATCACACGGAACCGAGCTTCTACCGCGACGACCATCGCCGCCTGCTCGATCGCGTGTGCGAGCAGGCCGCGGCCGTCATCCACAACTCCATCGTCTTCGAGCGGACGCAGGAGGATTCGCTCACCGATCCGCTGACCGGGCTGCCGAACACGCGCTTCATGTTCATGCACCTGACGCGCGAGCTCGCCCGCGCCGAACGCCTGAAATCGGAAGTGTCTCTGCTCGTGATGGACCTGAACGACTTCAAGGAAATCAACGACAACCACGGCCACCACATCGGCGACAAGGCGCTGCGCGCCGTCGCCAGCATGCTGCGCACCGCCGTCCGGCCGTACGACATCTGCGTGCGCTACGCCGGCGACGAGTTCATCGTGGTGCTGTCGGGATGCGGATACGACGAGGCGGAGAGCAAGCGCCTCGAGCTGCAGGATGCGATCGACCGGCTGACGTTCGAGGCGCGCCCCGGCGTCCGCCTTCCGCTGTCGATCAGCGCAGGCGCCGCCGTGTTCCCGCACGACGGCGACAGTTATGAGTCGCTCCTCGCCAAGGCCGACAGCCGTATGTATGGCGACAAGAGCCTGCGCAAGAACGACCCGACGCGCCAGCTTGGCGCCGGCGAGGCGTCATACGAGATGGCTGTCACTCCGCGGCATTCGACCCGGCCGAACTAAACCATTCGTGATTCGTGAATCGTGATTCGTGATTGCGGTTGATCCGTGATTCCAATCACGAACCGCGAATCACGAGTCGCGAATGTACACTGCGGGCTGTGCCTCTCGTCACCATCCCAGTCGTCGACATCGCCTCGGCGACGCCCCGCTCGCTGCTTCTGTCGATTGATCTCGGAGGCCGTCCTTTTCTTTTCCGGCCTGGCCAGGCCGTCATGGCGGCCGCGCACGGTCATGACGAGCGCAGACCCTATTCCATCGCGTGCTCGCCCGAGCGCGCGGCCGAGACCGGCCGGATCGAGATGCTGGTGGCGCTCGAGCAGGGCGTCGAGCCGGGTTCCCACCTGTCCCGGGTCGAGGCAGGCGGACTGATCGACATGGAGGGTCCGCTGGGACAGTTCACGTTCCCCGAACACACCGGTCACGGGCGCGTCCTCTTCGTAGCCGGAGGCACGGGCATCGCACCGCTCCGGGCCATGCTCGACCACGCCCTGCGGCGGAATGCGGCGGCGCCATCGATGTCGTTGCTTTACAGCGCCCGGCGCAGCGACGAGTTCGCGTTCATCGACGAGCTGCGCCGCTATGCGCGGAGCGGGCGCATCGAGCTCCACCAGACGATTACGCGGGATGACAGCTCAGCATGGGAGGGCGGGCGCGGCCGGATCGGCCGCGCGCAGTTCCAATCAGTGCTGCACGAGCCGCTCGACACGCTGTGTTTCGTGTGCGGTCCGCCGCCGCTCGTTACCGAGTCGGTCGCGACGCTGAGCGCGCTCGGTGTGCCGGGCAATCTCATTCGAACGGAGCAGTGGGGCAAGTAGTGCTGCCCACCGATACTACGTAATGGGCACAATCCCCGACCGCCGTGGACCGCCGACCGGGTAACCCTCCACGATGACGCCTGTCTCGTCAGAGTGGTACGCGAAGCCGCACGCGTCGCGCATGTCGGTCAGCGTGAAGGCGTAGCCGTGTTCATCCCGGACGTGGTGGATCCGCCAACCCGGCAGCGGCTCGGGCGTACCCCAACGAATCTTGCGGGCGAGCTCACCCGTAGGGCCGCCCAGACCTGGCAACGCCGTGATCGGCGATCGCCCCAGCTCCTCCCACGTTGGATAGAACAGCCGCTGATTGGGCAAACGCTCCTGGCCGGTGATCGCAGAGTTGATCAGCCGCATGGCCGCGAGCGCCTCCTCGCGACGTTGCCGCTCGGCTGGGATCTCGAGCCCGGTGTGCAGGCACACGGGACGGGGCTGGGCAAAAGCGGGCACGCCGCCAAGCACGGTCCCCAGCAGTATCAGCGACACACGAGAAAGCCTCATCGCGTCCCTCCGACGGTTAGGACGCGTGAGGCCCTGGCTTTGGCGGCTCTACTGGCCTTCGGGGATGACCTGGAGGGCGTCCTTGACTTCGGTGACGCCGTCGATGCTGCGGGCGAGCGCAATCGCCTGCTGTCGTTCGGCTTCGCTCTTTACGCGCCCGGAGAGGGTCACCGCGCCTTTGAACGTGTCGACGTCGATGCGCAACCCGCCCACGGCCGGATCGTTGAGCATGGCGGTCTTGACGCGAGTGGTGATGGTGGTGTCGTCGATGGTCTCGCCCACGGTCTTGCCGCAGCCGCCCGCGGCGAGCGGCACCGCAATCAGTGCCGCCAGCACCATCGTCTTCCAATTGCTGAGTTTTCTCATGCAGCCTCCGTCCCGGTCTCGCGGTTGCAACTCACATGCCCGTGATGTGATAGCCCGCGTCAACCATGAGCACTTCGCCGCTGATACCTCGGCTCGCGTCGCTGAGCAGGAACGCGGCAGCTTCGCCGACTTCCGCCGTATCCACGTTGCGGCGCAGCGGCGAGCGATCGCGATACACGCCGAGGATCGAGGAAAACCCGCCGATGCCCATCGCGGAAATGGTCTTGATGGGCCCGGCCGAGACAGCGTTGACGCGGATGTTCCTGGGCCCAAGGTCCGCCGCGAGGTACCGCACGTTCGCCTCGAGCGCCGCCTTGGCTACGCCCATGACGTTGTAATTCGGGAACACGCGCTCGCTGCCCAGGTACGTGAGCGTGACGATGCTGCCGCCCCCGCGTTTTTCCATCAGCGGCGCGGCGCCGCGTGCGAGCGCGATCAGCGAGTACGCGGAAATGTCCATCGCCAGACGGAAGCCTTCGCGCGTCGTGGTGACGAACGGCTCCGACAGCTCCTCCTTACGCGCGAACGCCGCCGCGTGGACGACGAAGTCGAGGCCGCCGAAGTCGTGATCCAGCCTCTGGAACACCGCGGCGATGTCAGCGTCTGACGTCACGTCGCACGGCAGGACGAGCGGAGGCTGCGGCAACCCCACCGAGAGCTCCTGCACGTTCTCCTCGAACCGTCCCTGGTACGTGAGCGCAAGACGCGCCCCCCGGGAAGCGGTCGCCTGCGCGATGCCCCAAGCGATCGATCGCTTGTTCGCCACGCCGACGATCAAGCCGTGCTTGCTCGCGAAGTCCGTCATGGGTGAAGCATGTCGTCTTCGGTCTACAGTCTACGGTCCACCGGTCTGCGGTCAGAACCGTAAAGGCGGCAGCGATGCGAACTGGGAGCTGAGGAGCGAGACCGAAGACCGCCTCTACCGTCCCCGCTTGCGGCCGTGGCCACCCTGGCGCTGCCCGCGGTGCTGCCCCTGCCCGTGCCCGGGGCCCTGGCCCGTGCGGCCGCCGCCGCGGCTGCCGCCATGGCCATGCGGCTGACCTGACCCGGGGCGGGAATTCCCCTGCCGCTGGCCGCCGAAGCGGGTGGACTGTCCTGGGGTGTTGCCTTGCGCACGTGCCGGACGGCGCCCGCCCCGTGCCGCGCGATGCCCGTTGCGGTTCGCGTCGTGCCCGCCGCGGCCGCCGCCGGGCTGGCGGATGGTGAAATCAGGATTCTTCCACTCCGGCGCCTGCCCCTCTGGACGCGGCAGCGTGGCGCGAATGAGGCGACGGTGCACAGGACCATCCTCGTCACCATTCGCGCTCGCATCCTCGAGCGGCGGCTCATCGGCCTGCGCTTCGGCGGCGTGGTTGTCGCTCGCCGCGAGCGCGGCGGATTCCGGGGCAGCTGTGGTCGACGGAAGCGCGGTGTCGGCAAACTCGCTGGCGGGCACGATCTCGGGGGGGATCTCATCGCTCGCAACAGGCGCGGCCACCGCGGGACGAGGCCGCGGACCACCCACACCGGCATCGCCGAGCAACGCACCGGCGTCCTTCTTGCGCCGGACGGGGACGCGGGCCTGTTTGTATTCGTGGTCCGCGTCGCAGGTGGTGCAGCGCGTCTGCTTCACCTGGTCCTCGATCATCGCCACCACGGCGTGGTTGGTGATGCGGCGCTCGCGCGGACAATAGTCGTCGAGAATGTCACCGAGCCGAAGCCGGCGTTGCTGCATGAAATTCCCCCGGAGCCGTTCCTTTCAGGTGGGAAGTTGGAAAGAAGGTACCGGGAGTGTAACATCGGCCACTCCCAACTACCAAACTCCCAACTCCCGAAGTTGCCCGGGTTATTCCGGCGCCCCGGTTGCCCGGCTGTTCCCGTGCCCGGTGGAAATCGAGGGTTGGGTGTTGGGAGGCGGCAACTGGGAGTTGGCAATTGCCGTCCCGAACCACTTCCTGCACTCATCCAGCGCCTCCCGCACCGCGTCCGGATTCGTGGATTGAGGGGTCCTGCGCGCCTGCACCGACGCAAGCGCCATGGCGGCGCGCGGCGCGTCTTCGCCGAACATTTCGCTCGCTTCGCGCCATTCGGCCATCGACAAGTCGCTGAAATCGCGACCTTCTGCGACCAGGCGACGAACCATCGCAGCGACTACATCGTGTGCCCGGCGAAACGGCATGCCTCGCGCGACCAGATAGTCCGCCACGTCCGTGGCGAGCAGCAGCCCCGATGCCGCTTCCGCGGTTCTGTCCCGGTTGATCGACAGCCGGGACACCACCGAGCGCGCGGCGCGCAGGCACACGGCAAGCGTCGTCTCCGCGTCGAAGACCGCCTCCTTGTCTTCCTGCAGATCCTTGTTATAGCCGCTCGGCAATCCTTTCATCGTCACGAGCCAGCCGGTCAGGCGGCCGACGGCGCGCCCGGTCTTGCCGCGCACGAGCTCGAGCGGATCCGGGTTCTTCTTCTGCGGCATCATGCTGCTGCCGGTGGCCGACGCATCAGACAGCTCGAAGAAGCCGTGCTCCTCGCCTGTGAACAGGATCAGATCCTCCGCGAGGCGGCTCAGGTGGACCATCGCGAGCGAGGCAGCAAACAGGAACGACGCGACGAAATCGCGGTCGGAGGAGGCGTCCATGCTGTTGGACACCACGCGCGAAAAGCCGAGCGTGCGCGCGAGCAGCGCGGTATCGACCGGATAGCTCGTGCCGGCGACCGCGCCCGACCCGAGCGTCAGCGCGTCGGCCTCCTCCGCGGCGACCGCCAGCCGTGCGTAGTCGCGGCGGAGCGCGGATGCGTGTGACAGGAAGAAATGCGCGACCAGCACCGGCTGCGCCCGCCGAAGGTGCGTATACGACGGCATCAGCGCAGCGCCCGCGCGCTGCGCCTGATCGGCGCAGGCGCCGACGAGCGTTGCGATCCCATGCTGCAGCGCCGGAATGCGCCGCCGCAGGTACAGCCGCAGATCGAGTGATACCTGCTCGTTACGCGAGCGTCCGGTGTGCAGGCGACGGCCCGCGTCGCCGATCCGCTCGACCAGCTTGCGCTCGACGAAGCTGTGCACGTCCTCGTCGGGCCCGGCAATCGAGGCCGGATCGCGGCGGCCCTCTTGGAGGATGGCGTGCAAGCCGTCGACGATCGCGCGCGTGTCGTCTGCGGACAGGACGCCTGCCGCGCCGAGCGCCTCGGCCCATGCAAGGCTGCCGGTCACGTCGTCCTCGAAGAGCGCGCGATCGAAACCAAATGAGATGCCGAAGTCGAATGCGGCGGGATCCGGAGCACTCTCAAATCTTCCGGACCAGAGCGTCACGACTGGGTTACCAGTTCCGGCACCTGCTCGCAGGCGCCTTTCAGCAGCTTCAGCCGCACGATGCCGTGCGCGCCCACCTGCAGGGCGGCGTGCAGGACCACCGCCGCGGGGGCTTCGACGGTTTCGACGCGGCCCACGCCGTGCTGGCCGGCGATGAGCGCCAGGCTCTCGATCAACTCGATCAACGGCAAGCGCACGTCGTTGATGGCCACGGGCACGCCCCGATCGAACGCGATCTCCACGAAGGCGGCCGAATCAGGGGCGGCGGCGGGGGGCTTGGTCAGCAGGTATGTGTCACCGCTCGCCGCGCGGCCGAGGAGGTTGGCATCGACCTCCGGCGACGGCGCGTCGGTCGCGATCGCGGCATTCTCGATGGCCGCGATGTCGCGCACTTTCGCCTCGATCAGCGGGACGCTCAGCGTGCGGATGAGCGGCAGCCAGCCGCCGCGCGGCACGCCCGCCTGCAGCGCCGGCAGCGCGTACAGGCGCGCGAGCTCCTCGCGGGCGTCGATCACGTGTGCGCGCACGGCGCCGGCAGCCAGCGCTCGTTCGCGTACTTCCTGCAGCTCGCCGCCCTGTCCCACGTCAACCGTGAGCGTCACGACCTCGGCCGCATGACGCGCCGCCAGCGCCCGGACGGCGGACGACGAAGCGGGGCTGCCGGAATAGGAGAGGACGATACGCTGCTTCATGACGAGGGGCCTCCTGCGAAATGCTTCAAGGCACAGGATCCAAGGCGCAAGTTACAATTCCTCGAGCCTTGTGCCTCGAGCCTTGCGTCACGCCGGCACTCCGAGCCGTTTGACCAGCGCCCGCGCGCGTCGCACGTCGGGCGCGATGACGAGAATCGTGTCGTCGCCGGCAATGGTGCCGACGACCTCGGGAAGGCGCGCGCGATCGAGCGCCACGCCGAGCAGCTGCGCCTGGCCGGGCCCCGTGCGCAGCAGCACCATCTGCTGGACGCGGTCGATGCGGGTCAGGTACTCGCCGAGCGCGCGCTGCAGCAGCGAGCGGGCGGCCTGGCCGTCGGGCGCGGCCTGCGCAGCCGCCTGGTAGGCGCCGTCGGCGCCCCCCTTCACGAGTCCCAGCTCCCGGATGTCGCGCGAGAGCGTCGCCTGCGTCACGTCGAACCCGGCGGCGCGGACGCGGTGGCGGAGCTGCTCCTGGCTCCGCACCGCCTCACGCTGAATCACGTCGAGGATGACTGACTGGCGGCGCGCTTTCATGCCGGTCTCCTAGCATACATCAACGCTTGACTATTTATGCATTGACCTGTATAAATATTCTTTTGCCGCGACGAAGAGAGAATGCCCATAGCAGCGCCGCTCGCCGCCGATCACTCCGCCGCCGCCCCCGGCGCGCGCACGCGCGTCGCGGTGGCCGGCGCCACCGGCTACGCCGGACAGGAGCTCGTGCGGCTGCTCGCGCGCCACCCGGCGGTCACGCTGACCGTCGCCATGTCCTCGGGTGCCACGAGCGCGCCGCGGCCGCTGCCGGCGCTCGCCCGCGTCTGGGACGGCGCCGTCGCGCCGCTCGACGTCGAGCGCCTCGCCGCCGACGCCGACATCGTCTTTCTCGCGCTGCCCGAGACGGCAGCCGCCGAAGTGGGCGCGGCGCTGCTGCAGCGCGCTGTCCGCGTGATCGACCTCTCGGGCGCGTTCCGTATTCGCAGCGACGCGGAGCGGCAGCGCTGGTACCCGACCACGGCGGCACTCCCCGAGGGCGTCGTCTACGGCCTCTCGGAGCTGCACGCACCGCTCATTCGCAACGCGCGGCTCGTGTCGTGTCCCGGCTGCTACCCGACGGCGGCGCTCCTGTCGCTCCAGCCGCTCGCCACGGCCGGCCTCGTCGAAGGCAGCGTCGTCGTCGACGCAAAGTCGGGCATCTCCGGCGCCGGGAAGGCGCCGAGCGAGCGTACGCACTTCTGCGAGAACCACGGAAGCGTCGCCGCGTACGGCGTCTTCTCGCACCGCCATACCGCGGAAATCGAGCAGGAGCTGCAGACAGCCGTCACCTTCATTCCGCACCTCGTGCCGCTCGACCGCGGCATCCTGGAGACGATTTACGCCTCGCTTCGTCCCGGCACGACCGAACCAGCGGTGAGCGAGACGCTCCACCGCGCGTACGCGGAGGCGCCGTTCGTGCGGCTGACCGGTGCGACGCTGCCCGAGATCAAGCACGTCGCGCACACCAATTTCTGCGACATCGGCTGGAAGGTGGATGAGGCGACCAGGCGCCTGGTCGTGGTGGCCGTGCTCGACAACCTCTTGAAGGGTGCGGCGGGCCAGGCGGTGCAGAACCTGAACATCCTGCTCGGCCTCGACGAGCGCACCGGGCTGCTGTGATGGTCGCCCGCCCTCGTCTCGTCCTGAAGCTCGGTGGCGAGCTCCTCGAGCAGCCTCAGGACCTGGAGCGGATCGCCAACGGCATTGCGGCGCTGGCCGAGCGGGCCGACCTCGTGGTCGTGCACGGTGGCGGGCGCGAGATCGACGCCGCGCTGGCGCAAGCGGGTATCCCGAAGCAGCAGGTCGACGGGTTGCGCGTGACCGACGCGCGCACGCTCGACGTCGTGGTCGCGGTGCTGGCCGGCGCCATCAACACGCGACTGGTCGCCGCGATTCGGGGAGCAGGCGGCCATCCGGTGGGCCTGACCGGCGCCGATGCGGCGGTTGCGACGGTCAGGCGGGCGGCGCCGATCACGAGCGTGGCGGGGGGAAGGGTGGACCTCGGCCTGGTGGGGGCGCCAATCAACAACGGCGGCCCCCGGCTGTTGACCGACCTGCTCGCGCGCGGCTACACGCCCGTGGTGGCGTGCATAGGTGCCACGCGTCACGGGCAGTTGCTGAACGTGAATGCCGACGCGCTCGCCTCGCACCTGGCGGCCGCGCTCCGCGCGAAACGGCTCGTCATCGCCGGCGGCACGTCGGGCGTGCTGGACGAGCACGGCCGCACGATCGCGCGCCTGACGGCGCGCGAGGCCGCGGCGATGATTCGCGCAGGCACGGCGAACAAGGGCATGGTGGCCAAGCTCGAAGCCTGCCGCGCCGCGCTCCGCAAAGGCGTGGGGGACGTGCTGATTGCCGACGGCCGTCAGGTGACGTTTGCACGACTGACCGCGGCCAGGGCGCCGACGAGCGGTTGCACGCAGGTGGTGCGATGAAAGTAACACTCGACGACATCAGGGCGCGCGAGGCGCGCCACGTGCTGCAGAACTATCGCCGCCAGCCGGTGGCGTTCGTGCGCGGCCGCGGTACGTTCCTGTACGACGTCGAGGGACGCGAGTACCTCGATCTCGTCTCCGGGATTGGTGTCGCATCGCTCGGCCACGCGCACCCGGGTCTGGCGGCCGCCATCGCGGAGCAGGCATCCACGCTGCTGCACACCTCGAACCTGT
Source organism: Vicinamibacterales bacterium (assembly GCA_036521515.1). Lineage (GTDB taxonomy): Bacteria > Acidobacteriota > Vicinamibacteria > Vicinamibacterales > UBA2999 > Gp6-AA40. The sequence goes on along the minus strand of DATDHP010000421.1, from coordinate 10,897 downwards.
ACTACCACCCGTACCAGGCGGAGGCGGCGGCGCGGCTGGCGCAGCTCTCGGGTCTTCCCCGCGCGTTCTTCTGCAACAGCGGCACGGAGGCGGTCGAGGCGTGCCTCAAGTTCGCGCGCCGGTACTGGCACACGCAAGGCGCGGTCGAGCGCAAGGGATTCGTCGCCATCGAGGGCGGGTTCTCGGGCCGCACGATGGGCGCGCTGTCGGTGACGCACGATGAGCACTATCGCGCGCCGTTCACACCGCTGGTCGAACCGGTCACGTTCGTGGACCCGCACCACCCCGAGGCGCTGCTTCAGGCAGTGACCGAGCGGACGGCGGCAATCATCGCAGAGCCGATCCAGGGCGAGGGTGGGGTCCGGCCGATGTCGCCGGCGTTCGCACAGGCGATCAATGACGCGTGCCGCAGCACGGGCACGCTGTATATCGCCGACGAAGTCCAGACCGGCCTCGGCCGCACCGGCCAGCCGTTCTCTGCACGTGCGCTCGGACTGACTCCCGAGCTCATCTCGGTCGGCAAGGCCCTCGGCTCGGGAGTGCCCGTGGGCGCAGCGCTCGTCTCCGAGAAGGTCGCGCAGGCCATCTCGCCTGGCGATCACGGCAGCACGTACGGCGGCAACCTGCTCGCCACCCGGGCGGCGGCGTTCTTCCTCGAACAACTGATGGACCATGGCCTCATGGAACACGTGAACACGGCCGGCGCGCATTTCGAACGCCGGCTCCGCACGCTCGCGCTCCAGCATCCGCTCATCACCGAGGTGCGGGGCACGGGACTCATGTTCGGCCTTCAGCTCCGCACGGATGCAACGGTCGTGATTGACGAAGCGCGTAATCGCGGTCTCCTGGTGAACCGCACCGACGAGAAGGTCGTCCGCATGCTGCCGCCGCTGACCATCGAGGTGGGACAGCTCGATCGTGCCGTCGACATCCTGGACAGCGTCCTGGCGTCCGTGGAAACCGAGGTGCCCGCGTGACCCCAGTCGCAGCTCCTCTTCGCGTCGTCAGGCGTTCGGCCCACGTGGCTTGCGGCTCGGTCCCTGTGGCTTCGGGCTTCGAGCGGAGGATTGTTCTGCAGACGGCAACCGCCGCCGACGCCGACGCAATCTGCGCGCTGATAACCGATCATCTGGCGGAAGGTCATCTTCTGCCGCGGGAGCGCGACGAGATCGTGGTCCGGGCGAGCCGGTTCGTCGTCGCGCGCCAGGGCCATCGCATCATCGCGTGCGCGGAGCTGGCGCCGCTGAGCCGCTCGGTGGCCGAAGTCCGTTCGCTCGTCGTCGGCCGCGGCGCGCGGAGCCGTGGCGTGGGCCGGCAGATCGTCGACGAGCTGCGTCGGCGCGCCGAGGCGGCCGGCTTCGAGAAGCTGTGCGCCTTCACGCACGCGCCCGGCTACTTCGTGCAGCACATGGGCTTCTCCATCGTGCCGCACGTGTGGCTTCCCGAGAAAATCGTGACGGACTGCCACTCCTGCCGTGAGTTCAGGCGGTGCGGCCAGTACGCGGTCGTGCACGGCCTTGGACGGAGCCGGGACTCGTACGTCCCGCTGACGGCGCTGCATGGTTGACGCGATGCGATCCACGCTGGAAGCAGGCGGCCATCAGGGGCGCGCGCTGCGCGCCACGGTTGCCGCGACCACGGGTGGTGTCACCGCGCCTGCCGGCTTCACGTCGGCAGCGCTGCATGCCGGCATCAAGGCGTCTGCCTCGGCGCTCGACCTCGCCGTGCTGGCCGCGGACCGGGTGGCGGCGGCGGCGGCGTTGTTCACGACGAACCTGGCGCAAGCGGCGCCCGTGCTCGTCTCGCGCGAGCACATCGAGCGGACTGGCGGGCGGGTGCGCGCCGTCGTGGTGAACAGCGGGTGCGCGAATGCCTGCACCGGCGAGGACGGCATCGCGAACGCGCGCCGCATGGCGGCCGGCATCGCGGCGGGCCTTGGCTGCCGTCCGGACGAGGTGCTCGTCGCCTCCACCGGTGTGATCGGTGTCGGCCTGCCGATGGAGATGGTGTCGGCTGGCATCCGCGCCGCGGTCTCGGCGCTCGCGCGCGGGCACGGGAGCGATGCCGCTCGGGCCATCATGACGACCGATCCGTTTCCCAAGGAGCACGCCGTCACAGTGCACACGGCCCGCGGCACCTTCACGGTGGGAGGGACGGCGAAGGGCGCGGGCATGATCGAGCCCAACATGGCGACGATGCTGGGCTTCCTGACGACAGACGCGAAGGTCTCCCCTGCCCTCCTCAGGCGCGCCCTGCAGGAGTCGGCGAAGGACACGTTCAACGCCATCACCGTTGATGGCGAGTGCTCGACCAACGACTGCCTGGTTGCGCTCGCGTCCGGCGCGAGCGGCGTGGTCATTGGCGAAGACAACTACGCTGCGCTGCTCGCAGGGTTGCTCGCGGTCTCGCGCGACCTTGCCCTCGGCATCGTCCGCGGCGGCGAGGGGGCCACGAAGCTCATCGCCGTCAACGTGCGCGCTGCGCGCACGGAGGCCGACGCCAGGCAGGTGGCGCGCACGATCGCCAACTCGCCGCTCGTCAAGACCGCGGTGCACGGCGCGGACCCGAATTGGGGTCGAATCGTGGCGGCGGCCGGGCGCTCGGGCGTGCTGTTCGACGTTGGCCGCGCCACGGTGCACGTCGGCGGTGTCCTGCTCTTCGAGAATGGCCTGCCGCACGACGAGGCCGCCCCGCGCGCGGCGGAGCATCTGAAGCAGACGGACGTGCAGATCGACGTGGACCTCGGCACGGGCGGCGGCGCTGCGGCCACGATATGGACCTGTGATCTGAGCGCGGAATACGTGCGGATCAACGGGGAGTACAGGACGTGAGGCGCGGGAGGTTGGTGAGTTCATGGGTGCAATGAGCTTGAACGCGACGGCCGTGCCGAAGGACTTCCTGTCGATCCTCGACCTCACCCAGGGTGATTTCCTGCGGCTGCTCGACCTGGCCGCGGACTTGAAGGCGAAGCGGCGCCTGGGCCGGCTGGCGCCACTCTCCAATGCGCTCACCGGCAAGCACGTGGCGCTGCTGTTCGAGAAGCCGTCGCTCCGGACGTGGTCCACCTTCGAGATTGCCGTCCGCGAGCTGGGCGGTGACACGCTGCACCTCGCGCCCGAGTTCGCTGACGGCGTGCGCGAGCCGCTGAAGGACGTTGCCCGCAACCTCGAGCGCTGGGTGGCGGCGCTCGTCGTCCGCACGTTCGGGCAGGCCAAACTGGCCACGCTGGCGGCGGCGGCCCCATGCCTGCACGTGATCAACGCGCTCACCGACGAGCAGCATCCCTGCCAGGCGCTGGCCGACATGCTCACGCTGCGCGAACGCTGGGGAAACTGCCACGGCCGCGTCCTCGCGTACGTCGGCGACGGCAACAATGTCGCGACCTCGCTGGTTCATGCTGCGCCGATTCTCGGCATCTCCGTCCATCTCGCGTCTCCACGCGGATACGAACTGCCCGACGCGATCGTCGCAGACGCCATGGCCGGCGCGCGCGACGGCGCGGAGGTGCGGCGCTTCACGGATCCGCGCGCAGCCGTCGCGAACGCCGACGCCGTCTACACGGACGTGTGGGTCTCGATGGGCGACGAAGCAGAGGCCGGGGAGCGCAAGCTCATTTTTTCGCCCTACCAGGTGAACGAGGCGCTGATGGCCGCGGCAGGTGATGCCCTCTTCATGCACTGCCTTCCGGCGCATCGCGGCGAAGAAGTCACCGACGAGGTCATCGAATCACCGGCGTCGGTCGTCTTCGACCAGGCCGAAAACCGCCTTCACACCCAGAAGGCGCTGCTGGCACTGCTGCTCTCCTGAAACCTCGCCGTCACGGGCCTTTGTCGTCTGTGTCAGTTGAGTAGAATGACGCCCGGCATGTCGACCAAACCCTGGCTGGCGCACTACGACGACGACGTCCCGCAGACGATCGCCAATTACCCCGGGAAAACGCTCGTCGATTACCTGGCCGAGCTCGCGCGCGAACGCGCCGACAATCCGGTGATCCTCTTCAAGGGATCGACGATGACGTATCGGCAGCTGGAGGCGGCGAGCAATGCCTTCGCCGCCGCACTGTCGACGTTGGGCGTCCATCCAGGCGATCGCGTCGCGCTGCTGCTGCCGAACTGCCCGCAGTTCATGGTCGCCGAGTTTGGCATCTGGAAGGCCGGCGGCATCGTCGTCGCCCTGAACCCGACCTACAGCGAGCGCGAGATCGAGACGGCGCTCGACGCGACGCGTGCCTCCACCGTCGTGACGCTGACACCGTTCTACAAGCGCGTCAAGAAGGTGCAGGGACGCACGCAGGTCCGGCGTGTCATCGCGACCTCGATCAAGGAGTACCTGCCGCCGCTGCTGCGCGTGCTCTTCACCCTCTTCAAGGAGAAGAAGGAGGGCCATCGCGTGTCGGTCGTGCCAGGCGATTACCGCTTCCAGGACCTCCTGCGGCGGTACCGCAAAGCGACGCGCCCTGCCGTCAGCGTCAAGCCGGACGACCGTGCCGTGATCCTCTCCAGCGGCGGGACCACTGGAACGCCGAAAGGCGTCGTCGGCCTGCATCGTCACTACGTCGCGGCGGGGCTGCAGATTTACGAATGGACGAAGTCGGCGAAGGAGCGGTGGGTGGACAACATCATGGTTCCGCTGCCGCTGTTTCACGTCTACGCCAACGTCGGGCTGCAGCCGCTCGCGTTCGTCGGACCGAACCCGCTCTCACTCGTTCCGAACCCGCGCGACATCCCGGACCTGCTGAAGACAATCAAGCAGGTGAAGCCCGCGTTCTTCAACGGCGTGCCGACGCTCTACACCGCCATCCTGAACCACCCGGACGTGCGCTCGGGCAAGGTGGACCTGCGCTCGATCAGGCTGTGCTTCTCCGGCGCCGCCGCGCTGATGGCGGAGACCAAGCGGCAATTCGAAGCGCTCACGGGATCGCGGATCGTCGAAGGGTATTCGCTGACCGAAGGCATGATGGCGTGCTGCGTGAACCCGGTGAAGGGTACGAACAAGATCGGATCGATCGGCCTGCCGCTTCCCGACGTCGAGGTGCGCATCGTCGATGCCGAGCGCGGCGAGCGCGAGCTCGCCGCGGGCGAGGTCGGCGAGATGATTCTGCGCGCGCCCCAGCACATGACGGAGTACTGGAACAACCCGCTCGAGACGGCGGAGACGCTTCGTCGCCATGGGGAGGGCGGTCCCTGGGTCCATACGGGCGATCTCGCCTACATGGACGAGGACGGGTACATCTTCATCGTCGATCGCAAGAAGGACATGGTGAAGACGAGCGGGTTCCAGGTGTGGCCGCGCGAGATCGAGGAAGTGATCTCGACGCATCCCGCGGTGATGGAAGTGGGCGTGGCCGGCGTGCCCGATAAGGTGAAGGGCGAGGTCACGAAGGCCTGGGTGGTGCTCAAGGCCGGCCGCACGGCGACGGAGGAGGAAGTGCGCGCCTTCTGCCGCGAGCGCCTCGCGCCGTACAAGGTTCCGGCGACCGTGGAATTCCGAAACGAGCTGCCCAAGACGATGGTGGGCAAGGTGCTGCGCCGCGCCCTCGTCGCCGAATCCCGCGCCGCCTCGTAGAGGCCGACCTTCAGGTCGGCCTTCGATTTGGATTCGACGGCCCGGTGCCTCCAAGGCCGACCTGAAGGTCGGCCTCTACGACTTTCAATCAACGCAACGCTCGTACCTCGATCCCCGCCGCCGTCAACGCGGCCCGCACACGCGCGGCGAGCTGCGCGGCGCCAGGTGTGTCGCCGTGTAAGCAAATGGTGTCGACGCGCAGGGGGACGCGCGTGCCGTCCTGCGCCACAACGGATTGGTCGCGAACCATCGCGACGACCCGCCGCACGACGACGTCGCCGTCGGCAATCACGGCACCGGGCTGCGTGCGCGGCACCAGCGTGCCGTCAGCGCAATAGGCGCGGTCGGCAAAGACTTCCGACGCGGTCCGCAGCCCCGCGCGCTCTCCGGCATGTATGAGCTGCGAGCCGGGCAACCCCAGCAACACAAGTGTGCGATCCACTGCGGCCGTCGCGCGGGCGATTGCATCTGCAAGTCCCAATTCTGTAACTGCCATGTTGTAAAGCGCACCGTGTGCCTTGACATGCTGCAGGCGAACGCCCTGCGCGGCGGCGACCGCCGAAAGCGCACCGATTTGGTACACGACCAGGTCCTCGACATCGCGAGGCGACATCCGTATGTCGCGCCGTCCGAAACCTGACAAATCTGGAAAGCCGGGGTGCGCGCCAACCGCGACGCCATGCTCACGTGCCAACGCCACGGTCGCGCGCATCACCCCGGGATCCCCAGCGTGAAATCCGCATGCGACATTAGCCGACGTTATGTGCGGAAAGAGCGCCGGGTCCTGTCCGAGCACCCACGCGCCAAAGGATTCGCCGACGTCGGCATTCAGATCGACTTGGTGAAGCGTCATGGCTGATACGCAGACACGCTTGTAATTCTTGCCCCATTCTTGCGGGTCGCTCCGGGCCGAAAATCAGAAAAACCCAATAAACCCGCACGGCACAACCGTTGCCATGTAGCTCGGGCGTCGGTCTGTGGTTTACGGCAGGGCGCCGTAAATGCTGGGGGGAGCCAGGCCGGCATTCCGCGAGGGGGCGTCTTCGGACGCCCCTTCGAGGTTTACCGCCCCAACGTGTGCGCAGCTGGAGCCCCGCTTTCTCTCTGTGGGCTCCTGACCTAAACTCCGGCCCCCTCCGGATACTCCAAAGCCAGTTTCAATTCCCGCGCAAGCGAGTCGACCGTGGTCCCGCTTCGCTTCCATGCACCATCGGTCTCGAACCGCAGATCACCAATCCGTCGTCCCCACGGAGCGATGACCCGCCCGATGGCGCGGAAATCCGTGCGATCGACGTGCTCCTGTTCGAGCCGGCGCACGACGTCGGGCGCAATGCGGATGAAGGCACGGAGGGCGTTCGCCGACTTGATGCTGTACTTCCGGCCGTTCCATGCGGCGCCAAAAACAACCGATACCTGCCTGAAATAGTTCACGAAGAACTTCTTCGCATCTTCGCGAAAGTCGGCGGACTTGCGGGGCCCGCCGAACGCATCGATAGCGAACAGCTTCTTCAGCTCCTGTGCGAGGGGCGCCTGCGCGACGCGGCCATGACCCACACCGAGCAGCTTGATCTCGCCGCGCAGCGGCGAGTCCTCGCGTTCGTTGAGCGCGCGCACCACGTCGTGCGCCGCCGCCAGCGCATCGTCTCGATACAGCTGCCGCCCCGAAAGGCTCACCAGATGCGACGCGTTCAGCCGCGTGTGCTTGGCGTTGATCGTCACGAACATCTGCACCACGTGGTCTTCGGGCAAACGATCGAAAATAATCGCGGGAACAGTGAAGTCCTCGTCCTTGATGTTGTCGATGTCGGCATGCAACGCAAGCAGACGATGCTGACCGTCAATCGCGCGCAGTATGCCCTCGCGCTCCGGGACCTTCAGGCGGCCGACAGCCGAACCGTTCTCTACGGCCTCGAATGAGAGTTTTTCGTCGCAGGAAATGATGACGGCGCCCGCAATTGATGGGAGGTCACGCGCCTCCCGGCACTGCTCGTAGTACTGAACGAGTTCGTCAATCTTTCGCCTGATAATCTGGCGCTGATAGGCTTTCTCGCTCGAGGCAATTCGCCTCTCGAGCAGATCCCAGTTCACCTTCGATGGTGCTTTTTTCCTGGCGCCGCGCACAGGCGGATGACCTGATTCGCCATAGTTCAGCACCTCGAAGCGAACCAGCTTGTCGATATCGCTGGCAGTCAGTGAGGCCTGATAGAATTGCACGCCAAACTGCTGCATCCGGATGGCAGCCACGTTTATCATGTAGGTCCTCTCCGGAGACCCCTGGGCACCCGGAAGAGGCGAATTGTAGCGATCTGCCTCCCCAAAGCTCAACCCGTTTTTACGAACGCTTGCCCGAGGCGTCCGAGTCTGCTGCCGAGATTGTTACACGTAATCCATTAATGCTCAATAACTTAGCGCATATCGTCTTCGAGAAGGACCGCACAGGCGTCTCTGGGCTTTTTCTCAAGTTCTCGTTCCTCCCGGCAACGCGATCGAACGAAATGACAGCGTAAGAGATCAAATTACAAAAGTAAACGGTCTCATCACGGTCGCCAGGAGCGAGCGACTTCGACTGACGGACGTCCGTCCTCCTCGCTAAGCTCGGGAGGCTCGCGTGTCGTATTCTTGGTGGCTGCGTGTTTTTCGCCCCCACCTGGTCCGCTAATTGTGGCTGGGCGGACACGCCGTCGAGTCACTTCCGGTTCGGCTGGCTCCAGCAAGCCATTACCGGCATTTCAGATCGGAGATCGACGGCACGTCGTCCATGACGTGACGGGCGGACATTTGTGCCCGGGGACCAGGAGCGGCATGGGCAGACAGGCTGCATGGCGTGGCGTTCTTGCGGCGATGTGTTGCGCCGGGGTCTTGCTGGCCCCGGGTAGGGCTGAGGCGCAACAGGAGGAACGGCATCTCGAGGCCATCAGGCTCGCCGGCGAGGTCGAGCTCGATGGCACGCTTGACGAGCCGAGCTGGAGTCTTGCGCCGATGGCGCACAACTTCATCCAGAACGACCCGAACGAGGGCATGCCGGCAACCTTCGACACCGAAGTGCGCGTCCTCTACGACGATGACGCGCTGTACGTCGGCGTCTTCGCCAGGGACGACCAGCCATCTCGAATCATCGCCAACGACCTGAAGAAAGACTTCGATACCGACCAGAGCGACGGCTTCCGAATCATCCTGGACACGTTTCACGACCGGCGGAACGGCTACCAGTTCGCGACCAATCCTGCAGGCGCGAAGTGGGATGCCCAGATGATCAACGAGGGACGCGAAAACAATGCGAACTGGGATGGCATCTGGGACGTCGCCACGCGCATCACCGAAACCGGGTGGTACGCGGAGATCCGGATCCCGTTCCGTACCTTGCGGTTCAGCGCGGCGGACGCCCAAGTCTGGGGCATGAACTTCGAGCGGAAGGTGCGCCGGCTGAACGAAGACAGTTACTGGTCGCCTGTGACGCGCATCTACGATATTCAGCGGGTATCGCTGGCCGGGACGCTCGAGGGCATGCGTGGTGTTCGTCCCGGCAAGGACCTGCGCATCAAACCGTATGTCCTGAGCAGCGGCAGTACTATCGGTGGTCGCCCGACGCGCGGCGATCTCGAGGGCGGGTTCGACGTGAAGTACGGCGTCACCACGGGGCTCACGTGGGACTTTACCGTCAACACCGACTTCTCGCAGGTCGAGGCCGATGAACAGCAGGTGAACCTGACGCGGTTCAGCCTGTTCTTCCCCGAGAAACGCGATTTCTTTCTCGAGAACTCCGGCATCTTCCAGTTCGGCGGGGCGGTACAGGGCGGAGGCGGTGGCATTACCTCCGGGCGGCAGAATCAATCGCAGGACATGCGCTTGTTCTTCAGCCGCCGGATCGGCTTGTCGGATGCGGGGCAGGTGATTCCGATCCTCGGGGGCACGCGGCTGACAGGCCGGCAGGGCGTCTATTCCGTCGGCCTGCTGAACATCCAGCAGCGCGAGGAAGGTTCCGTGCCCGCCACCAACTTCACGGCGCTACGTATGCGCCGCGACATCCTGGCCAATTCCGATATCGGCGCAATCTTTCTGAACAAGGAGGAGGCTGGTCCGCACTTCAACCGCGTCGCCGGGGTGGATGCGAATTTCCGCTTCGGCCAGTTCTTGACGACCGGTGGGTACCTGACGAAGACCTTCTCGCCCGAGCAGGCCGTCCCGGCATCCGGAAACGAGCTCGCCTCTCGAGCGAACATCCTGTTCGACCACCGGCGGACGCGGATCGGGGCCACCGTCACCACGATCGGCGGACGGTTCAACGACGAGTTGGGCTTCGTGCCGAGGCGCGGCATCGTCAACTACGAGGCCCAGGCCAACTACCGGTTTCGCCCGCTCGGGCTGTCGAAGTGGATCCGCGAGATCCAGCCGCATTGGAACGTGGACATGTTCACGTCACAGGCGGACGGATCCCTGGAGTCGCGCTATCAGGACTTTCACTTTCCGCTCAACTTCCAGGATGGCACGTTCTTCGAGGCGGGCGTGAACCCGAACGTGGAAGTGATCAAGACGCCCTTCACGATCAACAGCGCGCGCGGCGTTCGCGTGAATCCGGGCCGCTATGAGTTCGACGAGTACTTCATCCTGGTGAACTCGAATACTTCCGCCCCGGCCGCGATGGGCGCCCGGTATTCGATCGGAGAATTCTACGATGGCTACCGCCGCAGCTATGCGCTCGGGCCGTCATTCCGGTTGAACGAGAGCCTCAATGCAGCGCTCAACGTTCAAGTCCAGGACGTCGAGCTGTCGACGGGCGACTATGTATCGACGTTCATCACCGGCCGCGTGAACTACAACTTCAATACGAAGATGTTCGTGAACGCGCTCCTGCAGTACAACACCGACTCGCGCCAGTGGAGCTCGAACCTGCGGTTCAACGTCATCCACCGCCCGCTCAGTGATATCTTCCTGGTCTACAACGAGCGGCGGGACGAGCGGTCAGGCGATCTGCTGGATCGCGCCATCGTGGCGAAGATGACCTACCTGATGGCGTTCTGATCCTTCTCTGGACGTAGAGGCCGACCTTCAGGCCGGCCTGACAGGCGGAACGCTGCAGGCGCGCTCAAGGCCGACCTAAAGGTCGGCCTCTACGACTGCCCTGCTAATAGCGAGCTAACTCTTTTGCCGCTTCGTGGATCTTCTCCGCGTTCGGTCGATACTTGTCCTCCAGCGGCGGGCTGAAGGGCACGGGGGTGTCGAGGCCGCAGAGGCGCTTCACTGGCGCGTCCAGCCATTCGAACGCCTCATCGGAGATGAGCGCCGCCACCTCCGCCCCCACCCCGGCCAGCCGGTTCGCCGCGTGGACGATGAG
>DATDHP010000420.1:0-2581 GCA_036521515.1 Vicinamibacterales bacterium | reverse complement strand
GAAGGCGGACGAACAGGCGAGGTGCTCGTTCGATTTCAAGGAACCATTGCCGCGCCGGATGGGACCGAGTACATCGCGCAAGCATGCGGCGGAGCGGCAGGCGACGGCACCCGCCGGTGGCACGGCTGGATCGAATTTCTCCCGACCGATGGGGGCGCGCCCATTCGAACGGATCGCGAGACGACGCAGTCCAACAGAGCCTCCACTGAGTACTGGGCGACCGGATTGCGCCCGGCGTACCTCGTCGGAGCGCTCCAACGCGCGGCCCGCTTGGCTCCGGCCTCCGCCAGACCTGCGCCTGCCCGGGGGCGCGAGCCACGCCCGAGGACCATCGCTCCAACTGGCGAACGAGGACCGCGGTCTTCGCACGCACATCGGCGGCGGCAGCCGGCGACGCGGCCATCGCCGATCGGGTTCGCGCACGTCGGCGGCATGGAAAGCCTGAAAGCGCAGGTCCGCCGAATCGTCGAGACGACGTACCTCCGCCAGGAAGAAGCTCACCAGTATGGTGTCATTCGAAACGGAATTCTTCTGCACGGGCCGCCGGGCTGCGGGAAGACGTTCTTCGCCCGCGCGATGGCGGAGGAGTTCGGTCTGACCTTCCTCCACGTGCCGCTCGAGAGCGCGATCAGCAAGTACATCGGCGGTGCGCCGGACGCGATTGAGGGGCTGTTCCGCGAAGCGCGATCGAAGACGCCGTGCGTGCTCTTCTTCGACGAGTTCGATGCGATTGCTTCCAAGCGCCAGGACACACCAGTGCTCCAGGAGCGGCAGACGGTCAACGCGCTGCTCCAGCAGCTCGACGCGCACCGCGAAACACCGGGCCTGTTAATCGTCGCGGCGACGAACCGGTTCGAGGATCTCGATCCTGCTATCGTCCGCGAAGGCCGGTTCGACTACAAGGTCAAGGTCGACAACCCCGATCAGGACGCGCGCCTCGCAATCCTGCGAGCCCTGATCAGCGATCGGCCGCACGGCCGCCGCCTCCGGCTCCCGGAGCTCGCGCACGACCTCGACGGCTTCTCCGCCGCGCAAATCCGGAGCATCGTCGACGAGGCGGCGCTGGCGGCGCTCGAAGCCACCCGGCCGATCGGCCCCGAGCATCTCCGTGCCGCGTACCGGGCGCACGTCGCCGCGAGTCGATATGGCGGCGTGAAGCTTGGCTGGGACGATCTGATCCTGCCTGCTGACGTGAAGCGACGGCTGCAGCTCATCGAGCAGATGATCGAGAACCCACGGATGGTCCGCGACCTGGGCATCACGCCTCCCAGCGGAATCCTGTTGGCCGGCCCGCCGGGCACCGGCAAGACCACCATCGCGCGCGTGCTGGCGTCGGAGGCGGATGCGGCGTTTTTTCCAATCAACGCGGCCGATATCTTCTCGAAGTGGCTGGGCGAGTCGGAGCGGCATGTCAGCGAGCTCTTCGCGCGCGCCCGCGCGCGCGTCCCGGCGATCGTCTTCATCGACGAAATCGACGCCATCGCGGACCGGCGGAGCGAGGGCGAGTCGGGCGGCGAACGCGTCCGCAACGCCGTCGTGAACATGTTCCTCGCCGAGATGGATGGCTTCGACTCCTCCTCCCGTGTGTTCGTCGTGGGCGCGACGAATCGGCCCGAGCTGCTCGACGAGGCACTGCTGCGACCGGGACGGCTTGGCGACCGGATTGACATCGGCCCTCCGGACGGGGCGGCACGCACGCAGCTGCTGGAACTGTTCACGAAGAAGATGCGCCTGTCGCCATCGGTCGATCTCGCTCGGCTGACAACCCTCACTGAACGCGCGACCGGGGCAGTGTTGAAGGGAGTATGCACGCTCGCCGGCCGTCACGCGCTCGCGCGCGAGCTCGACGCCCGCGGGATCGCGCCAGGTGATTCCGACCGCGCCCCAGCCGTGACGCAGGAGGACTTCGAGCAGGCCTGGCGGGAGTTGTCGTCACGCGACGATGGACGCCGGGCGATCGGCTTCAGTCCGGCAGGTGAAAAGTAGCGAAGCTCCGCCTCAAACCGACGAGTGGATCGGCGGATCTTCGCTACTAGAAACTTGCTTCATCTGTCACGACTCAGGCCTTAGGAGATGTCTAGTCTTCGTGAGAAACCGATCGCGGGCGAGCCCGCCGAGCTTACACACCTCCGGGTTCGGCCTCTCAGGCGAGCGTCTGCCGGACGACAGTCAACCACCAGGGCGACGCACTGATCGACACGGGCGTCCTGCGGCGAGAGATTTTCTCGGCAGGCCGGCCGGGGTGCCTGTGTGCGTGGACGCGTGCGCGAGCGAGCCATTGTCTGCTCATCAAGAGGCTGAACGAGCGGTCGAATGTGAGGACGCCAGTGATAGCATCAGGGCGATCGTGACGAGAGAGAAAGTGATGATGATGCGCATCTGGATGGCCGCTTGTGGCGTCGTGGCTTTCCTCTCCGTGCAATCTGTTGAAAGCCAGCCGGGGGCGCCGCCCACGGTGCTGTATGAAGGCGCGCGGTTGATCTCCGGAACGGGCAGCGCGCCGATCGAGCAGTCCGCGTTCCTCGTCGAGCGCGGCACGATCACGAGGGTCGGAAGAAAAGGCGCCCTTGCCGTCCCGGCC
>DATDHP010000419.1:0-26805 GCA_036521515.1 Vicinamibacterales bacterium | reverse complement strand
GCGCTTCGTGCGATTCAATCCGCGCACGGAGCGGTGGATCGAGTACATGATGCCGGAGCCGTACTCACACAATCGCCGCACGTGGATTGACAACTCGACCAGCCCCGTGACGGTCTGGTACGTCGATCACAACGGCTATATGGTCCGCGTCCAGCCGTTGGAGTGAGCCGGTCCGGCGACTACCGCTCAGGCCCCGATCGGCGGGCTAGAATAGCGATCATGTCGAGCAAACGCTGGACGAGCACATCGAGCTGACGCCGGACACCGCCGGCGGCCGGCCTCGGGATCCGTGGCCGTCGGGTCACGGTCCAGGACATTGCGATCTGGCACGAGCGGCTCGGCAAGAGTGCAGATGAGATCGCCGCCGATTACGACCTAACGCTCGCCGATGCGTACGCGGCGCTCGCTTACTACTTCGACCACCGCGAGGAAATCGATGCGCGCATGACAGAGGACCGTGCCTTCGCCGAGGCCGTCCGCGCGCGCTCTCCATCGAAACGGCCGCAAAAGCTCAGCTCGCTGCGTGGCGAGGATAATCATGAACGTGCCAGTTGGCGGTGCTCGGCAGGCGGCTCGGGCGTCGGCTGCTGACGCAGCTTGCCACCATCGTCACGCCCGACACGATTCTCCGTTGGCACCGGCAGCTGATCGCCCAGAATGGACATACCTGAGGCGTCAGCCGGGACGGCCGGTCGTGCTACTGGAGATCCGCCGCCTGGTGGCACACGCTTCTGCGAGCGCATTGGGGAGCGCTCATGGCGGCGGACTTCTTGACGACCCAGGTTCGATGGTGTGGAGTCAATGCGGCTTCTTTAGCCAGTCGCCCTTGGCCCGTTGGCTCCAGCAGCTTGGCCTTCTCACGTGGCGAGCCTTACCTACCTGACTCGGCCCGTTCGCGCTCCTGGTGCAGCCGCCAATTCGTTGCGATGCGATCCGGCGATGCCTGGCGCTCCGACTTGCCCTCGACGACTGGTTCGACTGCTGAGACTCGTGTCCAAGTTCCGCAATCACCATCATTGTGGAACCCCACGTCCGACGACTTGATCTCAACCATCAGCGGGCCGGCGGACCCGACAAAATCATTGTCGATGATGCCCTGCAACGTCCCACTAAAATCCCGGGTTCGTTCCCAGTAGCAACCGGACCCAGCGTTCACGCGATATGTGCCAGCGGGAATCTGCGAACCCACCAGCCATATGCCCGGTGGAATCGTGGTCTGTGCGCCGACCTTGGGGGTGCTGAACCATGTGCCGCAATCCGCGTCCGTCTTGAACGCCCGATCGGACGGCGCAATATCGACGATCCATTGCCGGGCATCGAATCCGATGAACTCGTTCGCGATGATGTCCTCGAGCCCCCCGCCGAGCCCGCTCTGGCGCTCCCAGTAGCACGAGCTTGCCGGGTCACTGAAATACCGACCGGCAGCAATGTCCGTCCCCACGCGGTGCTGGCCTGCACCGAACTGTGTCCGTGGTCCGGTCGGCGGCGAGGGCGGCGTCGGTGAAGACGGCGGCGTCGGTGAAGACGGCGGCGTTGGTGAAGACGGCGGCGTTGGTGAAGACGGTGGCGGCGTTAGCGAAGACGGTCCGGTCGGAGAACTAGAGTCGCCGCACGCGACAGCGAGCGCGGCAATGCCTAAACAGAACAGTGTCAGGAGAACTTTCATTACGGGACTTTTTCCTTACTCCCCGTTATCGGTTCAACTGCAGCCGCTCCACAGTTCGTTTGCGGGACTTTTACGTTGACGAATTCGAGTCCCGTTGACCCCGCCACCAATCTCAATGGGCTGAGGGACTTACGCGTTCACCCCGTAGGGTGCAAAATCACGTGTGGTTCTCGAAAAATGCGGTTCGTCGACGTTTTTGCGGGGGAGTGGAATAGGCGGGCGCAGTGCAGGCAGCGGTGGCGCCTGTGGGGTGCGCAAAGTCGCCATGCTGGCTTTGGGCGCCGCGTTTGGCGGTGGGTCCAAATGCGTGGGCGTGGAATAGCCCTCGTTGCCGAGTTCGGCAGCCGGAGACGGCGTGCTGATTTCCCTGGCGTATCTCATCCTGCGACGCGTTCTTGCGTTGGTGGCGCTCCGGTTTCGATCAAACGCCTGCAAGGAGCTCGAGATCGTGGGAGGAGATCTCGGACAAAGTCGAGCAAGTCGAAGAGTTCAACACGCGCTCGCGGAAGTACAACCTTCCCGGGGCCTCCGCTCCGGAACGCTGGGAGTGCCAATCAGGGGGCAGGTCAATTCGCTGGTGCGCTGCTCGACTTGAACGCAGCAGCGCGCCGGTGACTCACGGTCCTTATTTCAGCTCGAATTCGACGAATTCGATGAGGGTCGTGCCGTGCCGCTGTTCTTCACGGCTCTCGTCTGCCCAGCATCCTGCCAGATGAGACGCGGGCGATCTCGTCTGGCTTACGTTCGATCCACAGGCAGGCCATGAACAGCGCGGCCGTCGGCCGGCGCTCATTCTGTCGCCTCGAGCGTGCAACACGAAGTCGCGCCTTGGGCTACGAGTGCGGCCGTGGGCACCGGGGGTGACAGGCGCGGCAGTACGGGCGGTCGCAGGCCGGACACGGCGCGAAACAGGCGGCACAGAGCCAGTGAGCCCGATCGTCACACAGATCGGCAGCCCGGATCGGCCGTCCACACCCCTCGCAGCAGCGTGCCTCGATCGCCCGATCCAACGCGTTCCAGGCCAGCACAACCTCAGACCTCGTGCGTCTGCGGAGGAGTTCCACGCGCAACTGGTAGGTCGAGACGACGCACCCGACGACGAGGAGAGGCCGGACACGGACCTGCACGCGGTACCTTTCCATCACGTCGGCGACGCGTGCCAGATAGGCGTCGCGGGTCGCGTCGAGCCGGCGCGTCTCGCTGGTGCGCACCTCCGGTCGTGCCGCCCGCTGGACCTTACGGCCGATCTCCTGATAGATCCCGTCGAAGTACTCGCGGAGCCGGCGCACATCTCCCGCCCGTCGCCGATCGAGACTCTCCAGCAGGTCGTTCAGCTCGTGACGGGCCATCACTCCCGCCATGCGGCTCGCCAGCATTGCCGCTGTCTGCAGGCGGGGACCCAGGTCGGAGACAAAGAGGTAATCGCTCGGCGTCGCGGTGTCCAGCAGCCCGGGCCACTCGGCGACCGAACGAGCGTCCGGATTGATCCAGAGCTCCAGCAGACCTGCCCGGCGCTCGTCGGCCAGCGCCTCATACTCCAGAACGAAGCAGAGATACGGGGTTGTCACTGACCCATGGTCGCGCAGGCGCGTGACACCGTTGCGCACGGTCACGCCGCGCTCCAGTTCGGACAGCGGGTCGATGCGCTTCACTGGAGGTACCGGCGCCTCGACGAATGCCAGCCGCGAGCGGGGATCGAGCAGCCCGCCAAGCGCTTCGACGAGCGGCGAATCGTAGTCAACCCGGAGGGCCTCCGGACGGCTGGTGAGGAGCGGATCGGCCCCGGGCTCGAACATCAGGTGCTGGTACTCGCGTAAGCCGAGCCGCACGGCCAGTTCCGGAGGCGAAACGACATGAAGGCCCGAGCCGTCCGTGTCGGCCAGCGCGCCTCGGGTGACCAAGATGGCGGCGGTAAACTCCTGGAGCGTCACGGGACGACTACACCTCGTAGTCCTCGCGAAACAGCGCCCGATCCAGATCCTGCGTCTCCTGATAACGTCGCCGTGCGGCGGCCAGGCGCTCGCCGAGCGTGTCGAAAGCCTGTTCGCACTCCTCGGCGGCGCTGCCGGCCCACAAATCCATCACGATCGTCGCGAAATCCTGGTTCTCATCGAGCTCGCCCAGGATCATCTCCGTTTCGCCGGCGACGAGCTCGAAGAGGTTAATCTTCTCGTGCAGTACCCGCAGGATCTGCTCCTCGATGCTGCCGCGCAGGCAGAAGTTGAACACGTAGACCTCGCGAGTCTGGCCGATGCGATGGACTCGCCCGACCCGCTGTTCGATCGCCGCCGGGTTCCAAGGCAGGTCGTAATTGACGACCGTCCGGCAGAACTGAAGGTTTCGGCCTTCGGCGCCCACGTCGGTCGACACCAACACTTGCGCGTCCGACGCGAACGCCTCGATCGCGGCGTCTTTCGAGACTCCGCTCAGGCCGCCGTGAAAGACGACGGTACCGATGCCAACCGCCTCGAGCGCCGCGCGGATCTCCTCGAGCGTCGCGAGAAACCGGGTGAAGACAATCACCTTGTCGGTCGATCGTCGAAGCAGATCCACGAGGGTCTGCGGCTTGGCCGACAAGCTGCCCTTTGTGAGGATTTCCCGAGCTTGTTGGATGCCCGCACCACCAGCTCCAGCGCGTTGCAATCCTTGCAGGAGCGCCGCACTGCTGCTGCCGGCCTGCATCTGGAGCGTCATGAGCGCCTGCCGATCGAGGGCGCTGCTTGCGGCATACCGTTCTCGAATCCACGCCGACACGGCGCCCAGGCAGGCCGCCTCCTCCGCGTTTGGCTGAACGACGATCGTGGCGGCCAGACGCCGCGGCAGCCGCAGATCGATGTGCGCGCGCGTGTTCCGCACCATGACTTCGCGCAGCAAGGTTCGAAGCGTCTCCCGCCTTGCCGGATCGCGCAGCGCGTCCAGCCGTCCGTAGTCGCGGCGAAAGCAGGCCTCGGTGCTCAACAGTCCGGGACGAAGCAACAGGATCAAGTTGTACAGCTCGGTCAGATCGTTGCCGACCGGCGTCGCGCTCAACAGGAGCAGGAATCGTTTCTTGAGATCGTTGACGAGCTGCCACGCAGCCGTCGCGCGCCGCTTCAGGCGGTGGGCCTCGTCGACGATGACGAGGTCGTAGTCCACCCGGGTCAGGATCGCGCGATTGGCCGGTTGACGGGCGAGCGGCAGCGAGGCGACGACGATCGGGTGCGTCGTCCAAAAGCGTTCGGCGTCTCCGGTGTACCCGGAGTGGTCGGGTGCGGCGGCATCGAGCCGGAACTTGGCCGACAGCTCGTCGATCCACTGGCCGACGAGCGAAGGGGGCGTCAGGATGAGCGCGCGCCGCACCAGGCCACGCACCCAATACTCCTTGAGGGCCAGGCAGGCCTCGATGGTCTTGCCCAGACCGACCTCGTCGGCGAGGAGCACGCGGCCGCGGAAATCACGCAGGATTCGCCGCACCGTCTCGAGCTGATACCAGAAATGTTCGACGTGGAGCACCTCGGAAAGGGAAAGCAGCTCGTCAAAGCCCCGCCGCAGGCGCACGCTCGAGTACGTGCGCCACAACAGGGCTTCCCTCGACGCGGCGATCGGATCGTGAAGCGACGGCAGAAAGCCCGGATCGAATTCGATGTTCACTGGAATTGGCGGGATGGCCGGTTCCGGCAGCGCGGGGATGACGAGCGTCGCCGGCGTGGGAATCTCCGATGTCGTGTCGGCGTTGCGCGGCCCCGGCGTCACACTCGCCAGCGACATCGCCTCGTCGATGACCGCTGAACGCGCCGCAAGACGTGAAGGGCCCGGCCTGGTTTCCCCGCTGGAGGTCGCGCGTGCGCCGTCTCCGCGCACGAACAGATCCGCCTGCCCGCTCTCGGCTCTGATCGCCGCACGAGTCGCGGCGCGCTTTCCCTTGCGGCATTGATCGAGCAGGATCTTTCCGGCGGCGCGCACCGGGTCCGCCTCGCGTCGTCGCCCGAGCCGCCGAAGGTACTCCCGGGCGAGCGTCTCGCCGCGATCGAAATCGCCGGCCGCGAGGCTGGCGCCGGCGGCATGGAAGACGAGCGGCGTCGGGACCTCGTCAATCGGGACCTGCGCGAAGTGTTGCAGCCCCTTGTCGAACCGCCGCGCGACGAAACAGAGTTCGGCCAGGTGGAGGTGCGCTTCCGTCTGGTGGGGATTGATCCGCACGACTTTTTCCAGCAGGCGCTCGGCATGCTCCGACCGTTTGGCCCGCCACTCCATTTCGGCCTCGAACAGCAACCGATCGCACTGCTGCGCCCGGAAACGGCGGGCCTTCTGTAGCCGGATCCGCTCGTGCCGTTTCTTCTCTTTCGCCTCACGTCTGCGATGGTTGGTCATTGCGGACTGGAGGATCGAGGGACCGGCGAGCCGAACCAGCCGCGGAGCGCGATCTGCATTCAAACATGGCTGGGCGATAAGGGTATCCGATCAACCGCGGGTTTGTGCGGTGTTTGGGCAACCCGTCACCGAACGCAGTGCGATCAGGTTGGCGGATCGATCGCCCTAATCTCAGATTCTCTGCCCACGACTCTTTCCCATAACCTGCCGCGCCAGGGAGATTCACATGCGACGTGCCGCGTGGGTCGTGAAGAACCTGCGGCGCCGGCAGAGGCCGACCTGAAGGCCGGCCCCTGCGGCCTGCGAAGAAGGGATGTTACGGCAGCGACCGCGCGGGCAGCGCCACCACGCGCTCGTTCACGCGCTCGGCCTCGAAGCTCCAGCCAAGCCAGAGGCCGGCCATGAACCAGGCGAAGAAGCCGACACCGATCAGGAACACGGTGTCGCCGATGATGCGCAGCCACCGCAGCGTTTCGAGCAGCGGCTGCTGCAGGAACTCGGCGCTGCGGGCGTACCACAGGCCAGTCTCGACGCTGGCGTAAGCCTGCATCAGGCCGATCGGCAGCAGGCTCAGGCCGACCATCAGCGACAGCCCGAGGTTCATCGCCCAGAAGCTCCGCCCCAGCCAGACCTCCTTCCACGCACGGCCCGCCGTGAGCAGCCGCGCGATGACGAGCACCAGGCCGAGTGAGAGCAGGCCGTATACCCCGAACAGCGCCGTGTGCGCGTGCACCGGCGTCGTGTTCAGCCCCTGCATGTAGTAGAGCGCGATCGGCGGGTTGATGAGGAAACCGAACAACCCGGCACCCACCAGGTTCCAGAATGCCACGCCGACGAAGAAGATCACGGGCCAACGGTAACGGCGCATCCACGCCGCCGCCGACTGCATGCGGCTGGTCTGGTAGGCCTCGAAGCCGATCAGCACCAATGGAATCACCTCCAGCGCGCTGAAGCTGGCGCCAACCGCCATGATCGAGGTCGGCGTTCCGCTGAAGTAGAGGTGATGGAACGTGCCCGGGATGCCGGAGAACAGGAAGAGCGCGCTCGACCCGATCACCGCGGCGCCTGCGTGCGACGGCTTGACCAGCCCCATGCGGGCGAAGATGAGCGATAATGCCGCCGTCGCGAACACCTCGAAGAAGCCCTCGACCCACAGGTGGACAACCCACCAGCGCCAGTACTCCATCACCGTCAGGTGCGTCTTGGCGCTGAAGAAGAAGCCGGCCCCATACATCAACCCGACCGCCGTCGCCGCGAAGGTGAACATCCACACGAGCGAACGCGTCTCCGTGCGCCGCGACAGCGCCGGCCAGAGCGCGCGCAGCATCAGCACGAGCCAGATCACCAGGCCGGCGAAGAGCGCGATCTGCCAGACGCGGCCGAGATCGACGTACTCATACCCTTGATGGCCGAGCCAGAAGCTCGCCTCGAGCGGCAGCCGCTGGTGAATGGCGAGATACTCGCCCGCCAGCGAGCCGGCGACCACGACGAGCAGCGCGCCGAACAGCAGGTTCACCCCGAGGCGCTGGTACTTCGGCTCGCCACCGCCGATCACCGGCGCCAGGAAGAGTCCCGCCGCCAGGAAGGCGGTCGCGATCCAGAACATCGCGGTCTGGATGTGCCACGTGCGCGTCAGGCTGTACGGCAGCAGGTTCGCCATCGGGATGCCGAAGAACGACTGCCCTTCCACGCTGTAGTGGGCGGTCAGCGCGCCCAGCAGCACCTGCACGATGAACAGCGCGACGACGACACCGAGGTACTTCGCGATGGCGCGCATCGACGGCGTGAGCGTCAGGCCGGAGAATGGATCCGTAGGCGGCGCCGTGGCCGGCTCCTCTTCTCCGCGGCGGAACGCCATGTACCACGCCAGCGCGCCGACCCCGGCCAGCAGCAGGACGACGCTGACGATCGACCAGAGCACGTTGCCGGAGGAAGGCACGTTGTCGATGAGCGGTTCGTGCGGCCAGTTGTTGGTGTAGGTAATCGCCAGGCCGGGCCGGTTGGTCGCCGCCGCCCAGCTGGTCCAGAAGAAGAACTGCGTGAGCACCGCTCGACGGCCGGCGTCGGGTACGACGACGTCGTGCATCGCGTAGTCGTCACGCAACTGCTGCAGCGCCGGAGCGCCGCCGAACAGGCCGTCGTAGTGCCGGGCCACGCGCGCGATCGCCTCGGCGCGATCGGCGGAGATGGTCATCACGCCGGATGCAGCGTCGTAGGTGTTGGTGCGGAGCTCGCGCTCGAGCCGAGCCTCGAGTTGTCCCTGCCGCTCCGCGTCCAGCCGGGCGTACGCAGTGCCGAAGTCGCGTGCGCTCCACATGTCCAGCAACGTCGTCGCTTCGCGGTGCAGCCAGTCGGCCGTCCAGTCCGGCGCCTGGTACGCGCCGTGGCCCCAGATCGATCCGAGCTGCTGGCCACCGGTGGACTGCCACACCGTCTGCCCGGTCAGGATGCTGTCGGCGGTCATCAGGACCCGGCCGTCGGCCGTGCGCACTTCGTTCGGAATCGGCGGCGCCTGCCGATAGACCTCGCGGCCGAAGAAACCGAGGATGCAGAAGGCGGCGGACACGGCCAGGCCAAAGAGCAGCCACAACCGGCCGTGCCGCGGGACGATGTGCGTCGATTCCTGCATTGTCGAACTCCTACGCCGCGAGGGCGCGCCGGAACAGCACGTTGTTCTCGAGGTGGATGTGCACCATCAGCTCTTCCTCGAACTGCTGCAGCCCGAGGTAGAGCGCCCGCCACGTCGTGCACGCGTCGTCGGGGGGCTGGATGTTGTTCGTGAGGCGGCGGAGGATGGCGAGGTTGCGCGCGTGCTCCTCGTGCTCCATCTCCATCACGTGCACCGGACCGGTGGCGAGACGGCCGCGCCCGGAGACGATGAGCGGAAAGAGGACCTGCTCCTCCTTGTCGAGGTGATCGAGCACCGCCTCGTGCACGGCCTTCAGGTGCTCGGTGAGACCGCGGGGGCAGGTCGCCTTCTCGAAGTGCCGCTCCTCCACCCGAGCCGCCATGCGAACCAGGTCGGGCAGCGTCACGCGCAGGCGGCGATGGTAGGTGTCGACGATGAACGCGATCAGACTGGCCAGCGGCTCGCGATCCCAGCGGCGGTCGTCGGCTGCGCCCAGCGATTCGGCCTCGATGTCGGCCATCAACGCGTGGGGGTCGAGCCCGCGCTCGGCACACGCCTCGGCGAGCGGGCGACGGCCTCCGCAGCAGAAGTCGAGCCCGTTCCGGTGGAAGACCCGGACCGCGGCGGGATGGGTGACGGCCAGGTCGGCCAAGGTGGTGGTGGATGTCATGCTTGCGCTCCTGGGGAAGACGCCCGGTATCAGGCGCTGCCCAGAGGAAGGGCATGCGGCGTGCCTCGCAGCCGAGCTCAGAATCAGGCCTGTTTTTGGGAGTTTTGGACGACTGTTAACATATTCACAACGCGAGGACGTTGTGAATTCATCGACATCGTTGTCAATTGATCAACACGAGACATTGGGCGTCTTGCTTGGGGTCGCGAGGGACCTGACCGCCTCCCTGGCGACAGCGGACCGCTACAGCCGACTGCTGGATGCCGTCCGCCGGGTCATCCCTTGCGACGCCGCCTGCCTGTTCCGCGTGGACGGGCCATACCTGACGCCGGTGGCGGGATTCGGGCTCTCATCGGCGGCGTTGAGCCGTCGCTACGATCGGCGCGAGCAGCCGCGGCTTGACGTCATCCTCCGCAGCAAGGAGCCGGTGCGGTTTCCGCCCGACGCGCCGATCGCCGATCCCTTCGACGGTGAGATTGTCGGCGCGATGCACGCGCACGATCGCGTGCACGCGTGCCTGGGGTGCGCCTTGACGGTGGGCGACGAGGTCGTCGGGGCGCTTGCCGCCGATGCGCTGGAGCCGAACCGGTTCGATGCGCTCGATACGCAGGTGATCGGGATCCTTGGCGCACTCGCCGGGGCCGCGCTGCGGACCGCGGCGCTGGTCGATGGCCTCGAGCGCCGCGCGGATCACCGGGGCCAGGTGGCGCGCGAGCTGCAGCGCAGCCTGGCGCAGGGCGGCGGCCCGCTGCTCGGCAGCGGGCCGGCAATGGCGCGGCTGCGGGAAGAGTTGGCGCTCGTCGCGCGCTCGGACCTGGCCGTGTTGATCACCGGCGAGACCGGCAGCGGTAAGGAGCTGGTGGCGCGGCAGATCCACGAAGCGTCCGCGCGCGCCGACGAGGCGATGATTCACGTCAACTGCGCCGCCCTGCCGGTCAGCATCGCCGAGAGCGAGCTGTTCGGCCACGTTGCCGGCGCCTTCACGGGGGCGGTGAAGGATCGCGCGGGCAAGTTCGAGGTGGCCGACGGCGGCACGCTGTTCCTCGACGAGGTGGGCGAGCTGCCATTGGAGCTGCAACCGAAGCTGCTCCGGGCCCTGCAGCAGGGCGAGATCCAGCGCGTGGGCAGCGATCGCGTTCACCGCGTCGACGTCCGCGTCATCGCCGCGACGAACCGGAACTTCGAACGCGAGGTGGAGCAGGGGCGGTTCCGCGCCGACCTGTACCACCGTCTGACCGTGTTCCCGCTGCGCGTGCCTCCGCTGCGTGAGCGGCGCGAAGACATCCCGCTGCTAGCGTCGCACTTCGCCGACGCGGCTGCGCGACGCATCGGCGTGGCGGGCGTGCGGCTGGACGCGTCGGCCAAGGGGCGCCTGGTCGAAAGCGATTGGCCCGGCAACGTGCGCGAGCTCGAGAACGTCGTCGCGCGGGCCGTTCTGCGCGCGGCGGCGGCGCGCGGCGCGTCGGCCGGAGCACCGGATGTCGTCATCATCACGGCGTCGCACCTCGACGTTGCCAGTCCCGCGCCAGCCGCGGCTGCTGCGCCGGCGACCGAGGAGTCGGTCCCCCAGGGCGACGCACGTTCGTTCCGCGAACAGGTCGCGGCGTTCGAGCGGCGACTGATTGCGACTGCCCTCGAGCGGCATGGCGGCAACTGGGCAGCCGCGGCGCGGTCGCTCGGGATGCACCGCAGCAACCTGCACCATCTGGCAACGCGTCTCGGGCTGCGGGGGTAACCCGGTTTACCGAAACTCGATGTTGCAGATGTGACCGGCGCTCACTGAGGCACTCGCCCGATGAATGGCTCCATGCCGGCCGCCAGAGACGGCCCGGTTCACGCTCATGGCTCTCCTTGAAGCGCCGGAGTCGTCATTGGCGGCCTGCGGTGCCGAGTTGCCTGCTCATAGGCGTATCCGAGCCGGAACAGCGTCGGCTCGGCGTACGGCCGCGCGAGGAACTCGAGGCCGACGGGCAGACCGCTTACGGTGAACCCGGCCGGCACCGTCAGCGCAGGAAAGCCAAGCACGGGACTCAGCCGCCGGTTGCTCCCGCGCCCGGTGGTGTCGAGCTGCGGATCGGTCATGTCGCGAGGGCCGATTTCCGACGGCGGATGGTCGTAGGTGGCATGTACGATCGCGTCGAGCTGCTGATCGGCCATGACGCTGAACACCTGCTGGCGGATGTCGTCGTTGATGCGCAGCGCCTGCAGGTATCCGGCTTCCTCGGTAGAGCGTCCGACGTTGCTCATCAGGACGCGGACACGCGACGGCACCACCTTGCCGGTGAGCAGGATGTCGCGCAGCGTTTTGAAGGGCGCGTTCGGATGCTCCGCGAGATAGCGGTTCATCGCCGGCTCCGTTTCGAACACGTTCACGTCCCAGGCCCTGGCGACGCGTTGGGCGAGTTCCGGGATGGCCACGGGCTCGACGACCTCGGCGCCAAGCGTTCTCAAGTCCGCAATCGCCCGGTCGATCACTGCCTTCACCTGGCGATAGTCCTCGGACGAGGGGTCGGCTTTCAGATCGATCGGCTGACGGATGACGCCGACGCGCGCGCCCTTCAGGCCATCTGGCGTGAGAAACGTCGTGTAGGTTTTCGGAATCTGTCCGACGGCCTGTGCGGTCACCGGGTCCATGGGGTCGTAGCCGGCGATCACGTCGAGCAGGATCGCCGCGTCCCTGACGGTTCGGGCAATCGGGCCGAGGGTGTCGGTGCTCGGCTTGGCGGGCATCATGCCGAAGCGGCTGACGAGGGGGACCGTGGGCCGCAGCCCCACCAGGCTGTGCACCGCGGCGGGTCCGCGCGTCGACCCGCCGGTGTCCTCGGCGATGGCGACCGTCGCGAAGTTGGCCGCCACGCCGGCGCCGCTGCCGCTCGAGGAGCCGGCCGCATTGCGCTTCGGGTCGTATGCATTCCGGATAGGACCGCCGGCGGACGCCGTGCTCAGATATCCCGCCGCATACTCCCCCATCGTCGACTTGCCGATGATGAGGGCGCCGGCGCGCCGCAGCTTCGCCACGACCGTCGCGTCGCGCTGCGGGACGAAGTCCTTGAAGAGGATCGACCCGTACGTCGTCGGCATATCGCTCGTTTCGACCTGATCCTTCACCAGCACGGGAATGCAGTGGAGCGGCCCGACGGGCACTGATGCGCGGAACGCGGAGTCCAGACGATCGGCGTCCTGCAGCGCACGCGGGTTAACGGTCTGCACGGCGTTGAGCCGCGGGCCGCCCTGGTTGTACGCCTCGATGCGGCGCACGTAACCATCGACGAGCGCACGGCACGTCAGCCGGTTGGCCCGGAATGCCGCATGGATGTCGTCGATCGTCGCTTCGAGGATGCGAAAGGCCGCCGGTGGCGGCGCTTGCGCCACGCCAGCGGAGCTGGATGCGAGCACGAGCAGGACAACGGCGATCGTCCGTGTCTTCATGGCGACCTCACCGGCCCGCTATTTAGAGCGGCCTGTCGGTCCGTCCGCGAGCATCTGCACGCGATAGAGCGACTCGAGGGCCGTCAGGTACAGCGTCCGACGCTCCTTGCCGCCGAAGGCGACGTTGCGCGCGACCGACGGCAGACGAACGATGCCGAGGTGCTTGCCGCGCGGATCGACCACCTGAATGCCCGCGGCGGTCGAGACATACAGCCGGCCCATCGCGTCGATGGCCATGCCGTCGGCGCGGCTGCGAGGGCCGAGCGATCCCTTCTCGGGCTCGAGAAGACGCGCCAGCTGCCGTTTGTTCGACACGCGGCCGTCCGCGCCGATGTCGAAGGCATAGACGAACTCCCCTTCGGTGTCGCCGACGTAGAGAATTTTTTCGTCGATGCTCAGCGTCAGGCCGTTCGGCCGCCGAATCTGGCCGTCGAGGAGCAGGACCTCGCCCTTCGGCGTCAGGTAGTGCACGTTGCCCGGTTCCTTCGGTGCAACATCGGGCGCAGGCCGGGGCGCGGGATCCGTGAAGTAGACACCGCCTCGGCTGTCAGCGATCAGATCGTTCGGGGCGCGCAGCGGCTGCCCGTTGTACTGCGTCGCCAGCGGCGTGACGCGCCGGTCGGGCGTGACGGCCACGATGCGGCGGCCCATCCCTTCGGCGGCGAGCAGGCGGCCGTCGCGTGCGAGAAAGAGACCGTTGGCGCCGCTCGTGTTTTCACGCCAGATGTTGATCGAGCCGTTCGGCTCCAGCTTGTACGTGATGCCGGCGGGAATGTCGCTGAAGAACAGTCCGCCGTCAGCTGCGGCCACCGGCCCTTCCAGTCCTTTGAAGCCGCCGCGTACTTCGTCGACGTGCGCGCCGGCGGCAATGACACCTGGGATGGCAGCCTGAGCGCCACGGGACTCCTGGCCTGCGACGAGCGCCGCACCGGATGCCAGAACGATCGGAAGGAGGGACAGGGCGCGCTTCATGACGATACCTCACCAAAGTCGTAGAGTCTGACCGGGTTGTCCACGAGAATCCGGCGCTGCGCCGCGGCATCGGGCGCCCACCGCGCCATCAAGTCGAACAGCCGCGCATCGTCTGGTTTGCGCGTCTCGTTCGGATGCGGCCAGTTGCTGCCCCAGACCAGCCGTTCCGGCGTCGCCTTCACCAGCGCCTGCCCCACGCTGACCGCGTCGGCATAGCCGGGCGGGCCGTCCTTCGTGTTGTCGTAGGTAACCGAGAGCTTCACCCATGCGCGCTGCTCGTCGAGCAGACGACGAACGACGGCATGGGCCGGGTGAGTCACGCCACCGGCGCCGGAAATGTGCGCGATGTGGTCGAACACGAGCGGCGTGGGCAGGCGGCTCCAGAGTGCGTCGGCCGCGGCAATCTGGTCGGCGGTCATGTTGATCTGCACGTGCCAGCCGAGCGCGGCGACACGCTTCGCCAGCGGCTCGATCATGTCGTGCGTCACGACCGCGGTCTTCGGATCGGTCAGGCTGAAGCGGATGCCGCGAATGCCGCCGGCGTGGAGCTGCTTCAGCTCCGCGTCGGTCACACTCGGATGGACGACGGCAACGCCGCGTGCGTTGGGCGCCATCTGCGCGATCGCATCGATTGTGACCCGATTGTCCGTCGCGTAATTGCGCGGCGTGACCACGATCACGCGCGTCGTGCCGAGGCGCTTCTGCAGAAGCCGATACTGCGCCACCGTCGCATTGGTCGGCGCCGCGCGCTCCATCGGCGGCATCGGAAAGCGCGCCGGGTCGTAGATGTGCATGTGGCAGTCGCAGGCGCGCGCGGCAGCCCTGAGCTGGGGCGGCGCCGTGCCGGAGGAATTCGGAACGGGGGTCTGGGCGAACGAGATGTCCGGCCTGCCGGTGACTGCCACGCCGAGCGCCCCGATGCCGGCGCGCTCGAAAAACGTCCGCCGCGTCAGTCGGTCATCGCTGCCCATGGCGGGCCACATGCTAACACGCACCGGGAGGGTCAGCACCTGCGGCGGCGGCTCGTTTGGCGTCGGCCTTAGTGTCAAGGAGTACAGGTCTCAGCTACTATCACACCGTGCAGCCGCATAGCAGCGGTCGCGGCAGGCCGAGTTGTGGGACACTACGACCTGTGAAGTCTACGTCGACGGAGCCGCGATTCAGGCTGTGGGGCGGTGCGGGATCGTGCTTCTCTCGGACGGGAGGTAGCGATTCCAGGGTCGACGTGCGGCAGTCAGCGCTATCGAGGACCGAGTGCAGCGGGACTGTTGAGGATCAAGCGCACGAGATCGCGCTGACTGTCCGTCCCGGCCTTGAGAAAGATGTGCTTCAAGTGCCATCGCGCGGTATGAACGGACATCGCGAGTTGCTGCGCAATTTGCTCGATCGATAGACCCTCCGCGATTAACGCCGCCACCTGTGATTCCGTGGGCGTCAACTCGTAGAGCCTTTGCAACAGCTCGGCGTCTGGTGACACGGCCCGTTCAGGATCGCTGATGAATATGGCGACCGCCGGCGGCCGTTGTCCGCCTGCAAGAGTGGTGCGCGCACGAAGCGGAGTGACCAGTAGCGAGAACGACCGCTTCAGTGAGGGGCGCGCGATCGTGAGGGCGTGTCCCGGATGACGTCCCCCGTCTACGGCAGCCGTTGCCGCTGCCGCGATGGCCAGTTGCAGCGCACGCGTATCGGCGTGCGCTGCCGCGCAAACGCCATCATGCGTCATCGATAGACCGTCGGCGAGTCTGAGTATCCGTTCGGCTGCTGAATTCACGACCAGCAGCCGGCCATGCCCATCCGCGAGGATCACGCCCAGCGCGAACCGGTCGATCACCGGCAACACGAACAGATCGAAGGCATCCGAGGCGGCCGGTGGAGCCTGTGTCGCACTCCCTTCCGCTGTCGCCCCGGATTGAAATATCCACTGCAGTTCCGAACGCGTGAACGGGACATCAGCCCTCAGCGCGGATATGGCCGGCTCCGCAAAGCGATTCGCGCTGACGTGTCCGACCTTGGACTCGATGAACTCGCGGACCACGGCTATGTCTGCCGCTTCCCACGTGCAGGTGACCTGTCCTGTCGCGACGTCACGCGCGATCTGACGCAGTTTCATCCCGCGTGGTTCGTCAGCCAGGCCTCCAGCGGCAATCCGCCAGAATTCGCCGGGGTCCGTGATGACGTGATGGACCAGCACCAGCATGAAAAAAACCTAGACGTGACGTAGAGTGTACGTCACAGCCAGGTCGACAGGGCTCCGACACTGCACTAACTTGCGTGGGTCGTCATCGATTCGCGGGTGGGACGCCTGCCGCCCATTGCTGGCGGCGCAGCGACGATCCGGTCCTTGCTCGTCTCATCCTGCACGGCAAACACGTGCCACTTGTACAAGCCATCCGCGAGCCGGTACGCGCCGCGGTCGCTGAAGTGCAGCCCTGAGCCGGCGACGAGATCTACGACAGTGCGGGAGACGAGCACCTCGCCCGGCTGAGCAAGCCGCGCGATTCGACTGCTGATCTGCGCGGCGAGCCCGTGCGCGACACCGGCGACGAGATCGCACTCGCCGGTGTGCACGCCGATCCGGAGAGGGAGGCCCTGTGCGGCGGCCATCCCGCCGATCGCGTGGCCGCAGCGAATGGCGCGGCCCGGCCCGTCGAAGAGGGCCGTCACCGAGACTTCGGTCCGGTCGAGCGAGCAACCGCCGAACCGCGCGGCGTTGGTCTGCATCAGGTCGTGGAGCGGATCGCACATCGCGTGCCGCGTCGTCGCCAGGCGCGCGCTCGGCGTCGCGCACAGAATCGTTGCGAGCATGCGGCCCCCGCCGGGACGGCGCCGTGATTGCCGGACAAACCGCTCGATCTCGTCGAGCAGACGATCGGCATCTCCAACGAACGGCAGATGGTCGTCGCCCGGCAGCTCCACGAAGCGGGCATCGGGGATGCACTGCGCCACGCAACGTCCCTCTTCGACACGCCGGCAGCGGTCGCCGTGACGATGCAGCACCAGGGTGGGGACCCTGACAGTTGGCAGCACGTGCCGGATGTCGATCTGCCTATCAGGTTCCACGGCCGGGACGGCGCCGGCGACTCGAATCTCGCGGACCGGTGCGATGAAGCGGTACCCGCGGCGATGGGCCGTTTCCACAAAGCGCGGCGTGTGCGCGTCGTCGCCAAGCGCCCGTCGGATCTCGCACACGCACGACTTCAGGACCGCATCGGCGACGAACACGTCGGGCCAGAGCGCATCGAGCAGCTCGCGCTTGCTCACGAGGCGGCCTGCATGCGACGCGAAATACCCGAGGAGCGCCAGGGCCTTGGGCTGCATCGGTATCAGGCCGGACGCCCCGTGCAGATCACCCGTGGCAGGGTCGAACTGGAAATGACCAAATGCGAGTCGATGTTCTGACGTCATCTCCGGAAGACCTCCATTCTGCCGTGCCTGGGCTGAAAGCCATCGTCGGTGTTCGAGAGAAGCGGCGCCACCGCTGCGCGCACGCTGTCATGATCGTGATATCGCGCGCGGCCGTGCGCACCTCGCGTTGCCGCAAGCTGATCAATGCGGTCGCGCAGATTCCGGACAGCGTGCAGCGCGACGGCGAACTTGCCAATCTGATCACTGTTCCGCTCGCTCAGCTGGCGCAGGGCCGTCGAACGGAAGCCGGATGGTGAGCGCCACCCTGGACCGTTCCTGGCAGGAACCGCATCGCTGCCGAAAGCACCCAGACGATTCTTCAAGAAAACTTACGATGCCGGTGGACAGGTCCGCGCCCCTCAAATTGAGGGGTGTCGTCTGCAAGTATTCTGTCCGGCCACGGATCACGACTGCCCCTGACCGCGACCCCGTGTGCGAGCTACCGAATCCTTACTCAATGCTTACCGCCCGCTCACGACTCCCTGCGTCACGCGCGATACCTTCGTTCGTATGCGAATCACTTCCACGCAGACAGCCGCCATTCTCCTCGCGACGGTTCTCGGACTCGCTCCGGCGCAGGATGCATGGCCCGACTCCCCGATGCAACGGCCTTCCAAAGATGAGGCCCAACTCGCCGAGGTCCTCCGGAATATAGAAGCCGAGAACCGCGCCCGAGCCGTCGCCGGAAAACCGCGCTCACGCCAGGACACGGAGAAGCTGACCCGCGGCGCTGTGAACTTCTTCCGGCCGTTCCCGGGCGGCAATGGCCGCTCGTGCGCCACGTGCCACGATCCGCAGGACGGATTCAGCCTGTCACCCGCCACCGTCGAAGCGCGATGGCAGCGGCTCCAGCGCGCGAGACGCTCCAATCCCGACGCGACGGATCCGCTGTTCCGCCCGATCGACGCCGATGACGGCCAGGACGACTTCACGCTTCTGAGGACGCGGGCGCTCGTCAAGGTTCGTGTGGAGCTGCCGGCGC
The DNA here is from genome assembly GCA_036521515.1 of Vicinamibacterales bacterium. Taxonomy (GTDB): domain Bacteria; phylum Acidobacteriota; class Vicinamibacteria; order Vicinamibacterales; family UBA2999; genus Gp6-AA40. Next base: position 8,702 of record DATDHP010000419.1, on the reverse strand, counting down.
GCGTTCGGCTGACGGACGATCCGACGTCGACGCACGTGACGCTCTCCCGGGCAGTGACTCCGCTGAACATGCTGAAGCACACCGCTCCGTATCAGCAGGATCGTTCGGCCACAACGCTCGAAGCGCAGGCGCTGGGGGCGGTCAACCAGCACATGGAACCGACGACGCCGCCGACGACGGAGTTTCTCGAGAGCGTCGCCGAATTCCAGCGGCACATCTTTTCGTCGGCGAAGGTCAAGAAGCTCTCGGCGGCGATTGACGCGGGCGGTCCGCTTCCGAACATCGACCCGCCGCTGACAGCGCTCGAACAGCTCGGCAAGGAGAGGTTCGACGACTTCTGCGGCCACTGCCACGGCGGGCCGGCGCAGGTGCAGAATCTCGAAAATCGCATCTTCCCGCCCTTTGATGGCTCGACCAACCCGGTCTCGCTCAACATCGTGGTCTCGAACCCGCCGCCCAACGGTTTTCCCTCGAGCCTCATCCAGGGTCCGGAATTCGATCTTCCGACACAGCGGTTCGACGTGGACCTGCCCAACGGCACGACCGTCGTGCTCGAGTCGAGCGATCCGGGCACCGTCCTCACCGACGTCCGGGCGCTCGAGACGGTCGGCGGAAATCAGGTCTTCAATCGCTTCGACATCCCCCAGTTGCGCGGCATCAACCACACGGCGCCGTATTTTCACGATCATCGCGCGAAGACGCTCGAGGACGTGGTGAAGCACTATCAATCGTTCTTCTTCTTCATCAACGTCGTTCGCGGACTTCCGTTGCCGTTGATCGCCGACGAGGACGTCGCACCGATCGTGGCGTATATGAAGAAAGCCTTCTGAGCCCTGTCCAGAGGTCAGCGGTGCGCTCGCGCACGCCCCGACGATTGTGGCGACAGCCCGCCGTCCTGGCCGGCCGATAACGGCTCTTCCACGTCCACAAGAGCCGGAAGCCTCTGCCATGTCATGTAATGACGCTGTGCGGCCTGACGATGACGACTGCTGCCCGCCGCTCGGGCGGGCTATGACAGAGCCATGCCCATTCGGCGCGATGTCTGGTGTCCCCTCGCCACTGTCGGGTCGTGCTGCACAATCAGGCCGGTTCTGGTAGCGTCCTCCCGAGCTCTGGGCTTCATCCACAATGAAAGCGGTAATGCCCTGGTCGGTAAAGAGAGGGGACTATGGATCGGACCTTCCTGCTCATCGGTGCGGTGGCAGCATTCACCGGCGTGGCGGCCGGGGCGTTCGGCGCGCACGCGTTGCGGAGCCGGCTCTCCACCGAGATGCTTGCCGTGTTCGAGACGGCCGTGCGGTATCAGATGTACCACGCCCTCGCGATTCTTCTGGTCGCGGCAGCCGCGGCCCGACTCGATGGCTGGCTCATTCGCACGGCCGGCTGGCTCTTTGCGGCAGGCATGCTTCTCTTCTCGGGCAGCCTGTATGCCCTGGCGCTGCTCGGCATGACGGCGCTCGGCGTGATCACACCGATCGGCGGTCTGGCTTTCCTCGCGGGCTGGGCTTGCCTGATCGTTGCCGCAGTCGCGCTCGCGGGCTGAGCGTCGCTCTATTCCGCGGATCGCCGTGACTTCGCCGGACGAATTGTTGGTCCGTGACCGGGCACCATTCCCTGCAAGGATAGGCACGAATGGTGCGATGATTTCAGGTCCGACTGATGCACCGACGTTCGCCGGCGCGGTTGCGTTGGCGGTCGTCTTGGCGGCGGTGGGCAGTCTGCTGCCCGCGCCGAGAGCGGTGGGCATGGATCCGTTCGATATCGTCCGCGCCGAACGAGCTGCCTCTTCGTTCCATCACGCCAGTCGCTTGCTCCGCGGCTGCTCGATCACCTCGCAGAGGTTGACATGCAGACAGTGGTGATCTCGTCCGCGCTCGTGTTGGGTCTGATGCTCTTCGCGCCTGCCGAAGGCACCGCTCAAAGTAGTCCGCTCTACATTCAGTTTTCTCCCGGCGCCGTCAAGGGCGCGCTCTACAAGCCGAACGCGGACCCTGCGCCACACGTCGGCATTCTGGCGATCCATCGAACATCCAACTTCATGGGGTATCTGGGGTGCACGGAGCTGTCGAAGAGAGGCTTTCTGGTTCTCTGCATGAACCCGAGGTTCGACAACAACGAGGCGGCGGTTCGCTGGGAAGACATCGCGCTCGATGTCCGTTCGGGTGTGAGCTTCCTGAGAAGGCAGCCGGGAATCTCCAAGGTCATCCTGTGGGGGTTCAGCGGTGGAGGACCGACGACCACTTTCTACCAGGCGGTCGCCGAGAACGGACCATCGTATTGCCAGGGACCCAGGAAGTTGATCGAGTGTGGCGATGACTTGGCAGGGCTGCCACCCGCGGACGCGTTGATCCTCGTCGATGCCCACCCGGGAAATTCCGTCAACGGGATCCGGAGCCTCAACGCCGCGGTCACCAATGACGCGGCGATCGTCAACGACAACCAGCGTGCCCGGATCGATCCGGATCTGGATCCGTTCAGCCCACGGAACGGATACAACCCGAAGGGGGCTTCCACCTATTCCGAGTCGTTCAAGAAGCGATATTTTGCGGCGCAGGCCGCCCGGATGAACCGGCTCATCGACCTTGCCCTCGCGAAATCAGGCGAGATGAAGAAAGGCGTCTACCCTTACCCGGACGACGACGCCTTCATCGTCGTCAAGGGAACGACGGGTCGGCTGCTGGAAATGGATTCCAGCATCCACCATGGGACGGTGCGGCCGCAGAAGCTGCTGAAGAACGACGGCACCATCGCGCGGCAGATCGTGGAAAGCGTGCGCCAGCCCAATCCCGGCCTGGCCGGGCAGGACCGCACATTCAACGGCGGCGCCCGGCTGCTGACGATCCGATCGTTCCTCAGCGCAAATGCGATTCGGGCCACCGATTCGATGGACGATATCGATTGGTGCTCCAGCAACAATTCCACGCCGTGCGCCCTCCGGGCGATTTCGATTCCGCTCCTCGTCACGGCGATGGGCGGACACTACTTCATCAGGGACAACGAGATTCACTACGACGTCGCGAAGAGCAAGGACAGGGACTTCGTCATCATCGAGGGAGCAACCCACGGGCAGACGCCCTGTGTCCCGTGCGAGCGATCTCCAGGCCAATACTCCAATACCGTCAGGAACTTTTTCGACTACGTCGGCGACTGGATCAACAAGAGATTCTGAACCCGAAGCTCAGTTAAATCAGAAACTCGCTTCGCTGGTCCGACCGGAGCCCCCGCCAGGAAGACGAGGACGCTCGGTGGAACGGTACCCACCGACTTCTCGATAGGCACACGTTACTTGATCTCCACCTCTCGAAAGCGGAAGTACAGCTCGTCGTAGTACGCGAAGGATCCGCCTATGGTCTCCAGCTTCAGGCGCGTCGAGTACGGTCCCCGCGCGGAGCGGTACTCTCCCGTTCCGCCGACAACGAGCCCTTCGGCTCCGCCAAGGAGCACGAGGTCGCCATGCTTTGGAATCACGAGTGACGGGTCGGCGAATGCGCCCCCAGGGTGGCCGCCATCCTGACTCAACGTGTAGAGCTGGCCTTCCCTCAACTCGTACAGGACGAACTCCTTGAACTGCAGCGTGCCGGAGGCCGTTGAGCGGAAATCCTTGCCCCACGCGTGGACGGCACCCAACCGCCGGGTCTTCTTCGGGTCGAACACGTCGAGTGTCACCGTTGGGACGCACTGACTCCCGTCCCCGGTATCCGCGCACCATGCTTCGAAGAAGTCGGGCAGAGGTCCACTGTAAGTGTTCGGTGCGGCGAAGCCCTCCGCGAGGATCATCGAACCATTCGGACTTTGTGCCTGGATGACGAGACCGGTGCAGAGCACCGCGAAGAACACGAGCCGAGCCATGCCGCGCATACGACCTCCATCTGGATGCCTGTTCAGCAGATCAGGCATCGTACCCTCCACAACCAAGGGCCTGACATGATGCGCGGCCGGCTGCCGTGAATGGGCGTCCGGTACGCGCGATGACGTGAACGGGGCAGCAGCAGTGCCCAGCCACACAGCTCGGCGCCCCGGACGTCGAGGATCGATTGGTCGATCCGCCGAAAGGACCGGATTCGAAGCCATGTCAGCTCACCCTGTTTCGCTTCTGACCCTCACCCTCTACGGGCGAGAATCCGCGTCAATACGGCTCACCGCGTGTTGTCACGTGCAACGCCGACGCTCCTGTGCCGGCCAATCACATACTCGTGGTGGATTCAGAATCAGCCGGTGGCGGGACCTGCCGGCACGCTCGCCGTCGAGGCCGCCGTCGCCGATCCCTTCCCGATTCCCTTCGGCACACCGCCGACGACGAAGATCGTGAACCTGGAGTACTCCATCGCGGGCCCGACGATTACGTTGACGAACGTTCCGACTGACGGACGGTATGTCGTCGGTTTGCGTGTTCGCGCCACCGATTCACACGGGACCGTGAGGATCGCTCACGCACTCGCCACGCTCACCGGCCATTCGGTGTGGATCGACGGCTTTGCGGAGCGACTTGTGTTCTGTTCAGCCGAGCAGGCAAAGAAGCAGCACCGCGTCTCCACGGCATGGCCCGATTTCGGCGAGCCGGATCCCAAAGACCTGCTCGACATCGTGCTGCTGCTTGCCGATTCAGCCGATCACGAGGCGGAGGTCCTGTTGGGAGCGATGGCATTGAAATACGGAGAGCGGTTGTACCGCGCGATGGACATGCTGAGAGTCGGTCGGCGATCGAGCTCCACGCTGGTGCAGCGCTCCTGACAGCCAGGCTACGACGTGGTGCGGCGCTACGCCAAGTCCTGAATGGACAACCCCCAGCGTATCAATGAGATCTGGATTTCCGGGAACCACCCCCCTGCAGGGGGTTCTCCAGTCTCCTCTTGGAACGCGCAGCCGCAACGACAAATCTCAAGCGCGGTCAATTCGCTGACCCTGGCGGAACGTCGACTCGGCTACACTGTGCGCTATGAAGAAACGACATGTGTTTGCTGTCGCCTGTTTGCTCGCCCTCGCCTGGTCGACCCCGGCCCTTGCGCAGCTAGCGCCTGCCAATGACATGGGCGTGGCGCTCGGACACATCCACCTGGCTGTCAAGGACGTCGAAGCGAACAGGCAGTTCTTTACGACGATGCTCGGGGGAAAGCTGGTGACCAACGGGCCGCTGACGTTGGTCGAGTTCCCCGGCATCTTCGTGATGCTCCGGCAGGCCGACGCCGCCGCGCCGCCCGCCGGGTCCGTCGTCGATCACTTCGGGCTGGTCTACAAGGACATCGAGGCGGCGCGCGCCCGCTGGAAGTCTGGCGGCGTCAAGTACGACGTTGGCGATGTGAACCCGAATCAGGGGTACGTGTTCGCACCAGACGGCGGGATTCGTATCGAGGTATTTGGAGATCCATCACTACCCGGACCCGTCAGCATGGACCACGTGCATCTCTACCCGGCCGAGGCGGACATCAAGGCGATGCAGGCGTGGTACGCGAAGGTGTTCGGTGGCTTCCCCGGCCAGCGGCAGCGCGTCGCCAGGCCTGGTGTCATCGAGGTCGACTACTTCCATCGCTTCAACTTCTCGTTTTCCGCCGGGATGGGAAAGCTCGCGCCTACGAAGGGGCGCGCCATCGATCATCTCGGCTTCGATGTGAAGAACCTCGACGAGTTCGAAAAGAGGATCGCCACGCTTGGCATCAAGTTCGAGGCGCCCTCGCGAGTCGTTCCGAACACGCGGACGAAGATTGCGTTTCTGACCGACCCGTGGGGAACGTATATCGAGGTCACGGAGAAACTGGCGCCCGAGGCGCCGAGCTCGGCGACACGGTAGGAGCACCGAGACACAAGAGACGGTTGGCCACAATGCCTTTGTGGCCTAACTGTCTCTCTGATCTTTGTAGGGCAAACATTCGTGCTCTACGCCGGTATCCTCCGGCGCGAGCTCGGTGGCGCCTCACCCAAGTCGGCGCGAGCCCGCCAGCGCCTCCTGCGGCGTGGCCTCCGCAGGCTGTTGCACGCGGTACACAGCGGCTGCGAGAGCGCCGCCGACGAACGGCCCCACCAGGTAGAGCCACAGGTTGGCCAGCGAGCCGTCGCCGCCAAGCACCGCCGAGACGAGAATCGGCCCGATGCCAACCGCGGGGTTGAAGGCCCCACCCGAGATCGGTCCCCCGGCAAAGGCGCCGGCGGCGACGGTGAACCCGATCGCGAGACCGTAAAACGAATTGCCCGTCGTCTGCGGCGCGGTCGCGCTGTGCAGCACGACGAGGCAGAGGGCGGTCGTGTACAGCACCTCGACGAGAAGAGCGCCAACCGCGGAGGCCGCCTGTCCCGGCGCGGGCGCAAACGTTCGCCCGAGCACCACGTAGACCACAACCGCGGCGGCGACAGCGCCAAGAACCTGCACGGCCATGTAGGGGACGACGTCGCGAGCCTGCAGCTTGCCGCGCAACAGGACAGCCAGGGAGACGGCCGGGTTGTAGTGACCCCCGGAGACGTGGCCGCCCATGTACACCATCACCATGAGCACAGCGCCGATGGCGAGCGGCGCCATCGGAGTGCCGCCCAGCACTGACAGCCCGATCGTCAGGACAAGGAAGAACGTGCCGATGAGTTCGGTCAGGTACTTGTTCATGTGCCTACTCCTGCGGGTTTGGCGGCGCCAGCGTTCGAGGGGCGGATCCGAGCCGCTCGTTTGAGTCGCGTGCGCCAGAGAACGCGCGGGAGCGAGTGCACCGACCGCCGCAGCCAGTGCTCCCGTTCACCACGCTGTGCACGTTGGTTCTCAGCGCTTGGCACTGCACGACACTGTTGGCGTGCGGGGGAAGCAGAATGCTCAACGAAGCGGGCGTTTCCCGTTGGTCTGCGGGAGGTCGGCTCGCACGCGCCATCAGCATCACCCGTGTCGTCTCATTATGAGCAAAGCGCGTGCCTCACGATGCTAGAGCGGTCACGCATGCGCGGCTGTCGCGGCGCGGTCGAACGCGCGAGCTGATGAGAGAAGCTCGGGCGTGCCAGGACCAGGAATGAGAGCTGACGTTGAGCGTCGACCACCGTCACTGTGAGCGGAAACGTTGAGGTGCAGTAACCGCGCCGCTGGCGGAGCCTATCATCGATTCCCATCGAGGTGCCGGATGTTCGAGCACGTCCCTCGCGTGCGCCTCAACGCAGTCGAGCGAACTCGAACAAGGCGTGATCGCGAGACTTCACTCCCAGCCATCGCTCCAGCAGCAGGCGCGCCGCCAAGAACCCGAAGGTCATGCCATTGCCGCCGTAGCCCAGGGCGAACCAGTGACGGGGGTATCGACGGTGAGGACCGATGTAAGGAAGGCTGTCGGCGGTCATTGCGAAAAGGCCCTCCCAGGCACATTCCGTTCGCACAGTAGCCAGGGCAGGGAATCGAACTTCAAAGTACGCCCGTAGATCCCGTGAGGCTGTCGTGAACTGTTGACGACGCCGTTGACCTGGCTGTACTGGGCGGTCCTCCCCGCCGAGGAGCAGGCGATGCTTGGGTGTCCAGCGAGCATAGTGGTAGGGCCGCTCGGTGTCCCAGAGCATGACGTTGGACAGACCGACGTCATTGCGTTGGCGACTCCCGATCGGTTCGGTCACCAGGACGTACGTTCGATACATCCGAAACCGTCCCGCCAAGGGACGAAACCGCGGAGTGGCATAGCCGGTGGCGATGACCACGCGGTCTGCGTGAACCGTCCCTTGACGTGTTCTGATGCGCACGCGATTGGGCGCGCTCTCAACGCGCAGGACCTCTGACCTTTCGAACACATCTGCACCTGCGGCGCCGGCAGCGCGGAGAACCCCGATACACGCTCGATACGGATCGAACTGCGCGCTGCCCTTCGACAGAATCGCGCCATGACCGGCGATGCCGGTCAGGCGGCGAAGCTGTGCGGGGCCAAGCCACTCGGCATCGAACCCTGACCGCGCGCGAAGTTCACACTCGTGACGAAGTCGTTCGGCCGCCTGGGCGGTTGTGGCGTAGTAGACCGCATCTCGGGTCTTCAGATCGCAACGGATTCGAAGACGCCTCAGCAACGCGACCAATTGATCGACCGATTGATGGCTCAACTCCCAAATCCGCCGGCTGCGGCGGACACCATAGCGATTCGTCAATTCCCTGAGTTCGAGGTCCGGTTCTTTTAACAGAAGCGCCGAGCTCGCTGCTGTGCTGCCTCTGCCGATGACCGCGGCTTCCAGAACCGTTGTGGAGATGCCCGCGGACGCAAAGGCGTGCGCGACCAGCGCTCCGGTGATCCCGCCACCTACGACAGCGACAGCAGTGTCGTGCTGGCCCGACAGCACCGGATATCGTTGCTGGACGCGTGCGGCGTCAGGAAGCCACAGAGGCCGTCCGACGCGCAACCGTCGTTGCGGCAGGCTCAGCGACGGCACTCTGAGGACGGATCCGACGACCAGGCCAGCAATCGGTCCAACGGCCAGCAGTTGACGATCCTGTCGACAGGGATAGCGGCTAACACGGCGTCACAGTTCGCGATCACGCCGGCCCGCGACCGTGCGAACGCCGGATCGCGAAGGTACCCGCCCGCGACGGCGTTCACGTCCGCGTATATTCGAGGCTCCTGCACCGCCATCACACAGTCCCGGGTTCAGTCCACCCTGGACAGTGGCGCTTCGGCCGGTCCGGAGATCAAGTCGCCGGTTGGTGTGAAGCGTGACCCGTGACACGGGCAATCCCATGTCCGCTCGGCCGTGTTCCAGCCGACCGTGCA
>DATDHP010000418.1:0-1558 GCA_036521515.1 Vicinamibacterales bacterium | reverse complement strand
GTTCTGTGGCTGGTAGGTCGTCTCCCGCACCGTTGGCTGGCCCGGAAAATTCACACAGAAGCGTTCGGTCCGATCGACGTACTCGATCCACTCCTGCGCAAACGCAGAATCTGCAGTCGACAGGATGAACACCGCCGCCGCAATTCGGATCAGGGTCATGACTGAATCCTCCTGACGAGGCACCGATTGTAACGGGGCAGGGCCTCGCAGCGAAACTCGGCCTCGCACCGCGAGCTCGCCAAAGTACGGTAGCGTGCACGCGGAGAGGCCGGCCGAAGCCGGTCTCCACCAGCAGATTGCGCTCGAGAGCCTCTTCGTCCCGTCGTTTCCTTGGCGAGCAGCTGCGGCGCCTGCGGCGGCTCCTGTTTCCGGCCCTGCAGCGGCCGGACGCGCTCGGCCAGCACGAGCTCGACGCCGGACTGGAGCTCGTTTACCGCTTCATCCTTGCGCGCCCCGGAGACGCCGGCGGCCGACGGGAGTACCAGCGGCTCATGCGCGAGCAGAACATGAAGCTGCGCGAAGTCGCGGCGGAAATCGCGGCGTCGGACGAGTTCCAGACGCGTCTGCGGAGCTCCCTCGTCAGCCACCCGGCCGAACGGGCCGGGGCTGTCCAGCAGCCCGAAGCCTTTGTCGACGTCCGCACGTTGAGCAGGACACTGAGCGTCGAGGATCTGGCGCGGACCGCCGACGATTACTACCGGAACACGCTCGCCTTCGCCGACCGCTATCTCGCGAAACCGTTCGACGACCCGTACGAGGCGCCCGGAGTCATCGGCTCGTTCGCGCATCTCCTCGGCGGGCTCCGCCTCACGCGGGGGATGGCGGTTCTCGACTTCGGCGCAGGCGCGTGCTGGACGACGCGCTTTCTGACTCAGCTTGGCTGCGCCGTCACCGCGCTCGACGTGTCGCCGACGGCATTGCAGCTTGGCAAGGAGCTTTTCTCCCGGATGCCTCCCAGCGGCGATCAGCCCGAGCCGCGCTTCCTCGTCTTCGATGGCCATCACATCGGCCTCCCTGACGCGAGCGTCGACCGGATCGTGTGCTTCGACGCGTTTCACCACGTTCCGAATCCCGCCGACGTGATGGGCGAGCTCGGTCGCGTGCTTCGCCCGGGCGGCATCGCCGGGTTCTCCGAGCCAGGCCCGAATCATTCCAGGGCTGCGAGATCGCAGTTCGAGATGAAGAACTACGCCGCCTTCGAGAACGACATCGTCATGGTGGACATCTGGCGATGGGCAGAGGCGGCCGGTTTCTCCGGACTCGAGCTCGCCATCTTCAGCACCGAGTCGCACCGCGTCTCGCCAGAGCAATTCGACGAGGTCATTGCCGGCGGCGCCGCACTCGACGCGTATGGAGAAAAGCTGCGCGCGTTCCTGACCGGTCATCAGACGTTCTTCCTGAGGAAGGGTGGGTCCGCGGCGAAGGACAGCCGCGAGCGGGACGGACTCAAGGGAGAGATCACCGTTCGTCTGGAAAGCGCAGAAGTACACGCGGGCGAGCAGGTTCGCGGCCGGGCGACGGTCCAGAACGTGGGAACGGCGATGTGGCTTCCGGGACC
>DATDHP010000417.1:0-4208 GCA_036521515.1 Vicinamibacterales bacterium | reverse complement strand
GGCGCGAGATCCGCAGCTCCAGTTCGCCCTGACGCTGTTCCCCGAAGCGCAGCAGTGGCTCCAGATGAGCCAGTCGACGCCGCAGCGGCGCGCGGCTCGGTAGAGCGGTCGCGGGGGTTAACACCCCCGCACTACGAAGTTGATTGGACCGTACGTCGCGCCAGGAATCGACTGACGCGCACGTAGCGCGGGGGCTTCAGCCCCCGCGTTGAGCCCGACGGCACCACTCCCCGCCTTTTGGGTTCCCAGCCCAAAATATAGTGGTGCGAGTTTGGTCTTGCCACAATGGCTAGGCCTTGTTAGATTCGGCCACAACCAATATGCGTCTCGAACGTCTGGAAATCTCCGGCTTCAAGTCGTTCTCCGACCGCGCCGAGCTGGCCTTCGACGAAGGTGTCACGGCGATCGTGGGACCGAACGGGTGCGGCAAGAGCAACGTGGCGGACGCCATTACCTGGGTGCTCGGTGAGCAGAGTGCCAAGAGCCTGCGCGGCGAGAAGATGGAAGACGTCATCTTCAACGGGAGCGACGCGCGGAAGCCCGGTGGAGCGGCTGAGGTGCGTCTGCGCCTCACGGGCCTGGCGCTGCCGGCCAATGGCAACGGCAGCGGAAATGGCCACCACGCCGAGGTGGACGAGACAATCCTCGAGCAGGCCCGCACCTTCACGCGTGACGTGGACGTCACGCGGCGCCTGTATCGCTCGGGCGAGAGCGAGTACCTGATCGACGGCGAGGTCTGCCGCCTGAGGGACGTCCACGAGCTCCTCATGGACACCGGGCTCGGCGCCAAGGCGTACGCCATCATCGAGCAGGGGAAGATCGGGATGATTCTCAGCTCGCGCCCGGCGGATCGGCGCCAGCTGATCGAAGAAGCCGCCGGCATCACCAAGTACAGGTCCCGCCGCCGGGCCGCCGAGCTCAAGCTCGAGGCGGCACAGCAGAATCTCACGCGCATCGACGACATCGTGTTCGAGGTCGAGAAGCAGCGCGGCGCCATGAAGCGGCAGGCCGCGAAAGCGCGCCGCTACAGGAGGCTGCGAGAGGAGCTGCGGCGCTGGGAGAAAGTGCTGTTCGCGCGCCGATACCGCGAGCTGGCGCAGGGCATCGAGGGCGCACGCGCCCGCCTCGCGGAGGCGCGCCAGCGCGAAGCCGCGGCCGCGGCGCGTGTCGCGGAAGTCGAGTCCGATCTCGGCCGCCTTCGCATCGAGCAGGCCGAAGCCGATCACGGTGCGGCCCGGACGCGTGAACACGCCCACGCGCGCGAGCTCGACATCAACCGGCGGCAGCAGCAGCGGGAGTTCAACCAGCACCAGGCGGAGACGCTGGCTTCCCGCGCGACCGACATCGGGCAGGAGATTGGCGACCTCGAGGCGCGTCGCGAGCCGGCCCGGATCGCGCTCGAGTCGCGCCGCGAAGCGGCGGCCGGTGCCGAGCGCGCGCGGGATGAGGCGGTCGCGGTGTTGAGCGCGGCAGGCGAGGCGTACGCGCGGGCGCAGCAGCAGATTGACGGACTCGAGACCGAGGTCGAGGCGGCGCGCGCCGAGGGGTTCTCGGCGCTGAACCGCGCGACCGCCGTGCGGCATGCGATGGACCACTCGGCGGCGCAGCGCGAGCGTGTGGGCGAGCTGCTCGGAAAGCTCGATGTCGAGCGGGACGACCTGTACCGCGAGGTCGAAACGGTCGAGCACGAGCGCGCCTCGGCAGCCGAGTCGCACGCCCGCACCCTGGAGTCGCTCGAGGCCGTGCGGCTCGATCGCGCCGCCCGCGAGACCGAGCTCGTGGCCGCGCGCGCCGAGCACGAGTGGCGTGCGCGCGCCGTCCGCACACGGGAACAGGAGCTCGCGGGCACGGAGGCGCGGCTGGCTTCACTCGAGGAGCTCGCGTCGAGCCGCAGCGAGTTCAGCGATGCGGCCCGGATGGTGCTCGTGCAGGCCAACGGTCATGTCGGCCAGCTGGGGGCGGTGGCCGATTACCTCGACGTCGACGGCCGCTACGAGCGGGCCGTTGAGGCGGTGCTCGGCGACCTCCTTCAGCACGTCATTGTCGAGCGTCACCATCAGGCGGCGGCGGGCCTGTCGCTCGTGCGGGAGCAGGATGCGGGCCGCTGCGGGTTCGTCGTGATCGATCCGGGCTCGAACGGGGATCAGCCGCGCGAGGCGGTCCGGATGCCTGCGCGGTGGGGTGCCGTCGTGCCGGTCTCCGACGTGATTCGCATCAGCGGGCCCCACGCCTCGACGATTCAGAAGGTTCTGCCGGACGCCTACGTGGCTGAGAGCTTCGACCAGGCCGTGGCCATCTCGCGCGAGACGTCGGCGCTCGTGGCCACGCTCGACGGCGACGTGCTCCGCGGGCCGCACCTGGTCTCCGGCGGCGCGAAGGCCGAGTCGCGCGGCATCCTTGCGACCCGGCGCGAGATCAAGGAGCTGCGCGGGCGCGTGACCGGCGAGCGCGAATCGCTGGCCCGCCTGATCGATGAGACCAGCGGCCTGGAGATCGCGATCGCCCGCGCGACAACGGCCATTGCGGCGCTCGTCGCCGAGCAGCATCGCCGGGAGAAGGAGATCATCGGTCACGACGCACAGCTTGCGCGGGCTGCCGAGGAGTCCGCGCGACTGTCGCGCAAGGCCGATGTGATCGCGCGCGACCACCGGCGCGCGGAAGAAGAGCGCGCGGCGCTCGACGCCCGATACGCGGATGCGTCCTCGCAGCTCGGGCGGCTCCAGGAGGAGCACCGGCGTGCTGACGAGCGCTTCACAGAGGCGCAGCGCCGGCTGGTGACTGCGCGCGAGACGGCCGACGAGCTGAGCGTGAGAGCGGCCGAAACGCGTGCCACGCATGCGGGCCTCGTCGAGCGCGCGGCCGCCCTCTCGGCGGAAGCGCTTCGGCTCGAAGAAGGGGCGCGGGAGCTGGAGGAGCGCATCACGTTGCGCGTGTCCGAGCTCCAGCAGGCCCATGCGCGCCGGGAATCGCTGCTCCAGGCGATCGTCGACGGCGCGCGCACGCTGGACGACGACATCCGCCTGCTCGAGGAGGTGCGGGAGGACCTGCGGGCGGCGGACGGGCAGGCCGGGGAGCTGCGCCTGAAAGTGGACTCGCAGGACGCCGTCATTCGCGACGCGCGGCGCGTGTTGGAGGAGATTCGCCAGCATGCCAGCGAGCTCGACCTGGCGAGGGCAACGGCTGAAGGCGACCTCGGGCACCTGGCGCAGGCATGTGTCGACGCGGTGCAGTGCTCGCTTGACGACGTGCTCGCCGTGGTCGAGCAGATGGAGCAGGCGGGCGAGGCTACGCCCGACGCCGTGGCGATCGGCGCCGAAGAGCCTGACCCGGAAGCCGAAGAAGACGCGGGGGTCAGCGCAGCGGCCGACGCAGGGGCCGGCTTCAGCCGGCCCGCCGACGGGCTCGCCGCAGCCGCCGATTCCGGCCGGCCCCATCCAGCCCTCTCGATGACCGCGGAACAGGCCATCACGGCGCTGAAGGGGAAGATCGACCGCCTCGGGCCAGTGAACATGATGGCCATCGAACAGTTCGACGAGCTCGAAACGCGCCACGCGTTCCTGACGACGCAGCGCAAGGACCTGGTTGACTCGATCGCGCAGACGTCGGAAGCCATCAGGCGCATCGACGAGACCAGCACGGCGCGCTTCACCGAGGCGTTCACTGCCATCCAGCAGAATTTCCAGGGCACGTTCAGCGCGCTGTTCGGCGGTGGTCGCGCCGGACTGACGTTGATCGACGAGAACGATCCGCTCGAGAGCGGCATCGACATCGTCGCGTCTCCCCCGGGGAAGAGGCTCCAGAGCGTCCAGTTGCTCTCGGGGGGCGAGAAGGCACTGACGGCGATCGCGTTGATGTTCGCGATCTTCCAGTACAAGCCGAGTCCGTTCTGCGTGCTGGACGAAATCGACGCGCCGCTCGATGATGCCAACGTGAACCGGTTCGTGGAAATGCTGCAGGGCATGCTCGACCGCACTCAGTTCATCCTGATCACGCACAACCGGCGGACGATGGAGATCGCGAACCGGCTCTACGGCGTGACGATGGAGGAGCCAGGGGTCTCGAAGCTCATTTCTGTCCAGCTGAATTGAGTCGGCGAATGCGGCCCAAGACAAGCCGGTACTCCTTGAACCTCCCGTGCCGCGAAACCGTAAACTACGCGTCAGGAGGCCGCTCCATGAAGCGTTCCCGTGTCGGACTGCTCCTCGTCG
>DATDHP010000416.1:0-4077 GCA_036521515.1 Vicinamibacterales bacterium | reverse complement strand
TCAAGCGCACGCAGCGGCCGTTCAGCCGCGAGCTCGCCGAGATGGTGCGCTACGCCGTGGGCTATCGGTCGCGTGTGTTCGTGACCTTCGGCACGCCCATCCAGGTCGATGGGATCGAGGTGACGTCGCGCCGCGCCGTGCTCGATGTGACGCACTCGGTCATGACGGCGATCGGCCGGCTTCACAAGGTGCTGCCGACGGCCGTGGTGGCGGCGGCCATGCGGCCGTCGATCACGCGCCGGGAGCTCCAGGCGAGGGCCGACGCCATCATCGACACGCTCCGGGCCGCGGGCGCCAACCTCGGCGTCACCAGCGGCGAGGCCGCGGTGGACTCGGCCGTCGACCCGCTCGCAGCGCGTGGCATCCTCGTCACCGAGCGAGCCCGCGTCCGCGTACGCGACCGCAACGTGCTGCGCTATTACGCGCGCACGCTGGACCATCTGCTGGCGTCCCCCTCCAGGCGAACCCACTAGACATCTCCTAAGGCCTGAGTCGTGGCAGATGAAGCAAGTTTCAGATCGTTCGCCTTAGGATCTGTCTTAGGCGCGGGCGCCACGGCGCCCGCGCATCTAGTAGCGAAGATCCGCCGACCCACTCGTCGGTTGAGGCGGAGCTTCGCTACACATCTTCCAGGGCCAGAATGCTGATGGATGAAGCGGGCTTGGTGCTGCGCCCTGGGAGCCGACTCGGGCGCTGACGATATGTTCTCCGGGTCGAAGGCGTTCTTCTACGCGTTGTCGCGCAGCAGCCTGCTCAAACGACTCGCCTCGAAATACGGCATGGCGCGCGAGGACAGCTTCGCGCACCGATTCATCGCCGGTGATTCGATCGAGGACGCGATCGCCGCCGCGCGCACGCTCCAGTCGCACGGCATGCTGATCACGCTCGACTACCTCGGCGAGAGCAGCCGGACGCTCGAGGAAGCCAGCGCCGCGACGCGCGAGTACCTGCGGCTGCTCGACGTGATTGTCGCCTCGGGCATCGAACGCAACGTGTCGCTGAAGGTCACGCAGCTCGGGATCGACGTCGATCGGGCCACGGCCGTCGACAACCTGCGCCGGATCCTGGAGCCGGCGCGGAAGCACGGCTTCTACGTGCGCATCGACATGGAAGACTCGCCGTATACCGACGTCACGCTCGAGGTGTTCGAGACGCTGTGGCAGCAGCGATACCGGAACGTCGGCGTCGCGCTGCAGTCGTACCTCTACCGCACGGAGAAGGACGTGCAGCGCATGAACGAGCTCGGCGCGCGAGTCCGGCTCGTCAAAGGCGCGTACAAGGAGCCACCCTCAGTGGCGTACCAAAAGAAGGCGGACGTCGACGCCGCCTTCGTCCGGCTCATGCGCCTGCTGCTCGACGAAGGCGTGTACCCGGCGATCGCCACGCACGATCCGGCGATGATCACTGCCACGAAGGCGTATGCGAAAGAGCGCGGTATCGCGAGCGATCGCTACGAATTCCAGATGCTCTACGGCATCAGACGCGATCTGCAGGCGTCGCTGTTCGCCGCCGGCTACCGGATGCGTGTCTACGTCCCGTTCGGGGACCAGTGGTTTCCTTACTTCATGAGACGCCTCGGGGAACGTCCGGCGAACGTCGCCTTCGTGTTGAAGTCGCTGATTCGTGAGCGGTAGCGAAGCTCCGCCTCAAACGACGAGTGGGTCGGCGGATCTTCGCTACTAGAAACTTGCTTCATCTGCCACGACTCAGGCCTTAGGAGACGTCCAGGTAGGGCGGGTGGGGCCGGCAGGGCAGCAAGGGTCGGTGGGGCGAGTCCCCAATCCGCGAATATTCGTGGTAGCCGCGAACACCCCAAACGGCCCGCCTCCGCCTGCTGTTCCCATCTTCGCCAGCGATTTTCCGTTTCTGGAAGCTCAACCGTTGGGGCCTGTTTTTGGTTCAAAGGGAAAAATCGTTTCTTACTTGGGACAGAGCGATCGTTGCAACACGTCACCGTCGCAGCGCGCAGTCGTGCTGCACTGTGATGCCGTTCGAGGTCGTGACGATAAACTCCGCCGGGTCAGGCGACTACGATTTCGCCCTGCTGCTGGCACTCCTCTTGAAACGGCGGATGACGTTCGGCAGATGAGCCCCGGAAACGGGAGGGCGTCAGGTGACGTCATACCTCGGGGGACCTGAAAGAGGAACGCGGCAATGTTTACGGAAGCGCAGGAACGGACGACCGCAACACCGCAGGCGACCCCCGGGTTCCTCGCACGAGCAGCCGTGCAGCTCCGGCAGGTCATATGCGGCCTCCACGGCCACGACGCCCTGCTGCATTTCGGGAAAGGTCGCATTTCGCTGCAGTGCGCGTCGTGCGGGTACGAGACGCCGGGGTGGGATGTGAAGGCCGATCCGTCGAGGACGATCGCGGAGAAGCCGCGCATGGTGCAGATGCGGCTCGTGCGTCAGCGTCCGGCCGCGTAGATTGCCGCTGCCGGCGGACCTGGCCTCCACCAGCGCCGGCTCTCACGAATCACCTGCACGAGGTCAGCGACGGCAAGGACCAGGCGGATGCCTGGCCCTTTTCTTTTTCTGCCATCCTTTTCAAGGTCACTCATACTTCCGTGATGGGCTCCCTGGACACTGCGCGTGCCATTGCTGCCGCCATGCGCAGCGCTGGCGGCCGTGCGCTTGTCGTCGGCGGATGGGTCCGCGACCGGTTGCGCGGATGTCCCTCGAAGGACCTGGACATTGAAGTGTTCGGCGTGGCGCAGGATCGCCTGCCGGCGCTGCTGGCGCCGTTCGGCCGCGTCGAGGCGGTCGGCCAGAGCTTTCCGGTCTACAAGGTCGTCCCGCCGGGCCCCGACGCCGGGGACATCGATGTCGCGCTGCCGCGGCGCGAGTCGAAAAAGGGGCGCGGTCACAAGGGCTTCGAAGTCCAGGGCGACCCGTCCATGTCGATTGAAGAGGCCGCGCGCCGGCGCGACTTCACCATCAACGCCATCTCGTGGGATCCGTTGACTGACACGTGCGAAGACCCGTTCGACGGCCAGGGCGATCTCGATCGCCGCCTCCTCCGCGCCGTGGACCTCTCGACGTTCGGCGACGACAGCCTCCGCGTGCTCCGCGCGGTGCAGTTTGCCGCCCGCTTCGAGTTCATGCTCGACGACGACACGGCGGCGCTCTGCCGGCGGATCCCGCTCGACGATCTGCCGGCCGAGCGCGTCTGGGGCGAGATCGAGAAGCTGCTCCTCGGGGCCGAGCGGCCGTCGATCGGCTTCGCCCTGGCGCTCGACCTGGGCGTGGTCGATCAGGTGCTGCCGGAAATGCGGCCGCTCGTCGGATGCGAACAGGAACCGGACTGGCATCCCGAGGGCGACGTCTGGACGCACACGCTGATGGTGATCGACGCGGCACGCGCGCTCAACCGGGACCTCGATCGCCCCCGCATGCTGGCGGTGATGCTCGGCGCCGTGTGCCATGACCTCGGCAAGCCCGCGACCACGGCGGTCATCGACGGCCGCATCCGTTCACTCGACCACGAAGACCAGGGCGTCGCGCCGACGCTCCGCCTGCTCGACCGGCTCAACGTCCACACCATCGACGGCTACGACGTGCGCGGCCAGGTCGCGGGCCTCGTCGCGCAGCACCTGAAGCCGGGGATGTTCTACAAGGCCGACAACGTCGGCGACGGCGCATTCCGCCGCCTCGCGCTGAAGGTGGACCTCGAGCTGCTCGGGCGCGTCGCGCGCGCCGACTGCCTCGGGCGCACGGGCGGGTTCGACTGCTCCGCGATGGACTGGTTCATCGCGCGCGCCCGCGCGCTCGGGGTGGAGCACCAGCCGCCCGCGCCGCTCGTCCTCGGACGCCACGTCCTGGAGCTGGGCGTGCCGCCGGGCCCGCGTGTCGGGGAGTTGTTGAAGCAGGTTTACGAAAAGCAGCTGGACGGCGAGGTTGCGACGCTGGAAGACGGGATTCGGGAGCTCGAGCGCCTCCTCGAGATCTAGTCGTTTCACACTTCCCTGTTCTCTCTTCTCGGTTCGTGTTCAGGTTCGCGGTTCAGTTCGAGGTTCTTCGTTCTTGGTTGGTGTTTCAAGTTCGAGGGTTCGGTTCTCGGTTCGGGGTTCGGGGTTC
>DATDHP010000415.1:0-7115 GCA_036521515.1 Vicinamibacterales bacterium | reverse complement strand
ATGAGACCCTCGCCATCCTCGGCGCGCACGATCTTCGAGGCGATTGCGGCCGCGACGCCGAGCTTTGTCAGCAACCGCTCGACGTACTGTCCTGACGACCCGCGGGTAAACATCACCGCATCGGCGCCAAGGAGGGCGTTCTTCAAGCGATCGGGCGTGGACACGTCGGGAGCCGCGGCGCCGCGGCGTACGACAATACCGACGCCGACACGGCCAACGGGCGTGCGCGTTGACGAGTCGACCTTGCGAGCGGCGACGGCTCGATCCATCACCGCAGTCGGCGCGATCAGCACGTCGCCCGGCTGGCCGGCCTCCAGCCGCGCCGTCAACTGTGGCGCGCTCCCGAACTGCACCTCCACCGAGTGCCCCGACGATCGTTTGAATTGCTCGATCAGCCTCACCAGGCCGGGCTCGACGGCGCCGGCGCTCATGACCTTCAGGTCGTCGGCTGCCAGCGAGACGACGCTCGCAGTCAGAAAGATCGCGACGATTGCTCTGCGCATTCCGGCAACTCCCGCTTTGCTTCCTTCCGCCTGAAGGCGGAAGCCACAATGCCAGCTGTGGCTTCCGGCTTTAGCCGGAAGAGCCGAAGCCAACTTCAGTTCTTCAGGAACAAGTCGTTCCAGATCTTCTCCCACTTGTCCTTTTCCTCGAGCGCCGTGGCGGGGTCGATCACCGTGTACGGAAAGTTGTTCAGCTCGCTCTTGACCCGCGTGCTTGCGGGAACGCGGCCGAGCGATTCGAACAGCTGCTGCCCTGCAGGCGACAGGACGTAGTCGGCAAACAGCAGCGCGGCGTGCGGATGCGGCGCGTTCACCGCCACGCCGATTCCCTGCGGGCGCGCGACCACGGGCTGCACCGGCACGAAGTCGATCGGCGCGCCCTTGCGCTTGAGCGGCACGACGTTACTGCTGTACATGCTGAGCCCGACCGGGATCTCGCCCGCGGCCACCAGCGTCGCGAACAGGATGTGGCCCCTGCGCACGTCCGGCTTCAAAGCCGAGAGCTTCCGGAAGTAGTCCATGCCTTTCTCGGCGCCCCACGTCTTGATGAGCGTCGCCATCCACTCGGCGTCGGTGGCCTCCAGGCCGATGCGCCCCTTCCACCTGGGATCGGCAAAGCCCTCGTAGGTAGCCGGGATCTGCGACCGCTGCACCTTGGTGGTGTTGTACGCGACGACGTAGAAGTTCACGCGATCCGGGAACCAGGTACGGTGCCGGGGAATGGCGTGGGCCGGAAGGTCCGCGTGGTACGGCGAATGGAACTCGGCAAGCAGCTTCTCGCGCGCGAGCATCTCCATCTCCGGGCCGTTGGTCTCGACAACGTCGACGGAATGCCGTCTGCCCCGCGACTCGGTGATGACGCGCTGCACCACCTGGTCCGACAACGCGCGCCAGAGCTCCACTCTGATGCCGTACTTCTTCTCGAACGCGTCGCCGAGCGGCTTGGACTCCGTGGGGGCGAGCGACGTGTAGAGGACGACGCGGCCCTCCTGCTTCGCGCGCTCGACGAGCCGCGCATCGCGATCGGCGCCCCGATACCGGAACACGTCGTCGTTCCTCGAGGGGACCTGTGCCAGGGCGACAGACACCAGCAGGGAGTACAGCAGCGCCTGGGCGGATGTGATCATGTGGGTTCCAAATTGACCGTCCCGGCGATTCTATGTTTAACTCGCGCGACCAGGCAATTACGGCGTGTTCCCGGGAACGGACCGCGTCCTCGCCCCATGTCCACCAAGACGCAGACGACCACCACGCACTACCACATCCAGAAGAAGCGCCGCGCCGAGTTCATCGACGAGTGGCGCAAGTACCGCCAGACGGTCATTCGTGAGGAGGACGTGCACCTCGTGCCCACGGCGCGCGGGCTGCGCACGGGCGTGTATATGGGCTGGGATGGCGACCGCCCCACCCGCTGCCTGGATGCCCTGGTGCACGAGGTCGATCCGCGAACCACGACGACCATCCACCGCCATTCCTGGGACGCGATCCTCTTCATGGTCGAGGGCAGCGGCTGGACCGAGGTCGATGGCGTGCGCTACGACTGGAAGGCATGGGACGCGATTCATCTCCCGGCGTGGAGCTGGCACCGCCACGGCAACGACGGCGACCGGCCGGGCCGCTTCATGAGCTACTCGTCGGAGCCCACGCTCTGGACGCTCGGCATGAGTGTGATCGAGGATGCCGGGCACCAACCGTTCGCGAGCCTGCCGCCGCGGCCGAAAGTTTCCGCTGGCATCCCGGGCGACGATCCGTACTCGCGGCGCGTGCGCCGGATCGACCAGGAAGCAAAGAAGCGGCGCGCGGGCCGCATTCACACGCCCTACGACGAGCAGGAGATCCAGGCCACGCCGCGCGGGACGCGCACCAAGTTCCTCAACGACCGCGCCATCGGCAACCAGGCCTCGGGCCTCACGCAGGTGATGATTCAGTTTGCGCCGGGCAAGACGCAGTCGCTGCACCGCCACCCGGGCGAGGCGTGGCTCTACGTGGTCGAAGGCAACGGCCACAGCTTCATGGGCATCGCTCCCGACAGAGGCGAGCACCACCGCTGGAAGAAGGGCGACCTCATCGTCGTGGACCATTTCCTGTGGCACCAGCATTTCAATGACGACCCCGTCAACCAGTGCCGGCTGGTGCGCATCCACATGTTCGACTCCCTCCTCGAGACGATGCGCACGCTGATGGATCCGATGGTGCTGTTGGAGGAGGCGGAGGACACGCTGGTCTCGATGCAGGAGCTGTCGCAGATCCAGTGGCCGGAGGACAAGCGGCCGGGTGAATGATGGAGCGGCCGCGCTCCGCCCTGCCGCCAGGCGTGCTGTCGCTGCACGTCCTGCCGGCCGAGCACCACGATCGCGACTGGGACGCGATCATCGTCCCGCGCGAGGTGAAGGAGCGCCTGCTCGCCCAGGCGCTGCTCGTGCTGGAACACGGGCCCAAGCTCTCGCTGCTCTCGGGACTGCCGCACGGGCTCATCGTGCTCGCCGGCCCGCCGGGAACGGGCAAGACGACGATGGCGCGCGGCCTCGCGCAGGTGGCGGCGCTGGCGCTCGCGCGCCGGGGGGCGACGGCGCTGGTCGAGATCAACCCGCATGCGTTTCCGAGCGACATGCTCGGAGAGAGCCAGCGCAACGTCACGCGGCTGCTGACGGAGACCGTGCCCGAGATCGCCGCCCGGCGTCCCTTCACCGTGGTGCTGATCGACGAGGTCGAGAGCTTCGCGGTACGCCGTTCGACCGCGTCCTTCGAGGCGAATCCCGTCGACGTGCACCGCGCCACCGATGCGGTGCTGCTCGGCATCGACGAGATTGCGAAGAACCTGCCGTCCGTCCTCTTCCTCACCACGACGAATTTCATCGAGGCGGTGGACGAGGCGTTCCTCTCGCGCGCCGACCTGGTGATGCGCTTCGCGCTGCCCGATCGCGACACCATCGGGCGCATCCTCGCGCATGCCCTCGGCGAGCTGGCGGTGCAATGGCCGGCGCTGCTGCCGCTCGCCCGCGATGCGGCGCGCCTCTCCGAGCTGGCCGGGCTGTGCGAGGGATGGGATGGCCGGCGCATCCGCAAGCTGGTGCTCGCTGCCCTCGCCCAGCGCCTGGACGTCGCGCGCGATCCCGCAAGGTTGTCGTGGGAGGATCTCTTCTCGGCCGCACGCAAGAAAGGCGGCGTGGAGTGGGCCGGCGGCGCGGCGCCGACCTCTCGTGAGATGTTTCCCGACGTCCCGAAGGAGCTGATGCACGACCACGACCACGGACATGGTCCGCACAGACACACCCACACTCATCAGAAGGACGAAGACGAGCACTCGCACTCGTAAGCCCGGGGCTCTCGCGCAGAGGCCGATGAAGCTCGCCTCTACACCTTCTTTGCCGTCAAGAATTCCCGGCCCGTTTCGATCGGATCCGTGCCTGAGGTAGAATTGCGACCGGATCCCCACCATCAAAGGAACGGGTAGCACCATGCTTTTCTGGTCTCGGAAGGGCGAGGTGGCGTGTCGTGACCATGCGCCCGCCTCACACTCGGAACGTTGGACGGCTGAGGGCTGGCGCGGGATTTCGCCCGCCGACGGTACCGCTGTTCGCTATCAGTGCCAGCACTGCTCGAAAAGGGCTATCCAGCGCCGCCCGCGCGATGGTCGCCCCCAGCCACCACCGCTTATCCTGAATGTCGACGACCAGCCGGCCAATCTATACGCGAGAGATCAAACCCTGCGCATGCACGGTTTCACGGTGGCGAATGCGGACACAGGACGCGCGGCGCTTGACGTGGCGCGGCAATTGCGCCCGCGTCTCGCGCTGCTCGATATTCATCTGCCTGATATGGACGGTCGAGACCTGTGTCAACGGATGAAGGCAGACACCGACCTGGAGGGTATGTCGGTGGTGCTGATTTCGTCCACGCTGCGCGGGCACGTCGGCCAGTTCGAAAGCGTGCGGTGGGGCAACGCCGACGCCTTCATCGCCGAACCCATAGAGCCGGATGCGCTTGCCGCGACGATCTGGAAGGTCCTGGGCGCGTAGTGTCCTGCGCCTGGATTCACTTGAGTGAATTCCGGGATTACGACTCAGGGCGCACGTGCTGCGCCAGCAGTCCGGCAATGGCCCGGACGAGGGCCGCCGGGTTGACAGGTTTCGGCACGTGCAATTGGTACCCGCTCTCGAGAATCCGCCGTCGATCGTCGGCGCCTGCGTACGCGGTGACCGCCACAGCGAGCATGGGGTAGCCAAGCGCGCGCACCCTGTTCAAGAGTTTCATCCCATCCTGTTCGGGAAGCCCGATATCGCTCACCAGCACGTCGAAGGTGTGATGGCTCAACAGCTCGAGCGCGCGCGTCGCGGACGGGGCGGTCGTGGCATGGGCGCCTGACGACTCGAGCACCGCCGCAAGAAGGTCGCGCATGTCCGGCTCGTCTTCGACGATGAGGATATTCACGTCGTTGAGCAGGCGGACGGTGGTCTCCCGCCGGTCGAACGCGGCTTCGGTCTCGAGCGCCCTGGGCAGGGCGACGGTAAACGCCGCTCCCCTGCCCTGGCCCTCGCTGAACACGGACACCGTGCCGCCGTGCATTTCAACGAGCTGGCGGACGATGGACAGACCCAGGCCGAGGCCGCTGTGCTTCCGGTTGATCCCGCCCTCGGCTTGACGGAACTGATCGAAGATATACGGTTGAAAAGCCGGGTCGATCCCGGCCCCGGTGTCCTCGACGCGAACGATGGCGCGGTCGTTGTCCGTGGTCAGCGACACCATGATGCGGCCGCCGTCCGGGGTGAACTTCAACGCGTTGGTGAGCAGGTTCCCGATGACCTGCTCGAGCCGCCCGGCATCCCCTGTCACGGTGACCGGCGTGGTCGAGACCCCCAGCTCCACGTGACGCGGCGTCGCCTCGTCCCGGATGCTGTCGACGGCGCCCTCGAGTAACGCCTCCAGGTCGACGGTTCGCATGTCGAGCTGCAGCTTGCCCTTGACGATCCGCGAGACATCCAGGAGGTCGTCGATGATGCGCGCCTGCATCCGCGTGCTGCGGGCGAGCGACTCGAGCGCGCGGGCGCGCGCCTCGTCGGTCAGGTGGCCGCGCTGAAGCTGCCATATCCATCCCATCATCGCATTGAGTGGCGTGCGCAGCTCGTGCGACAGCGTGGCCAGGAATTCATCCTTGACCCGATTGGCGGCTTCGGCCTCCTGACGGGCCTGCCGCTCGCGTTCCGCGGCTGCCGCAAGGGCGACTTCGGCCCGGCGCGTGCGAATCAACGCGTTCACGGTCGCCAGCAGCAGTTGCGGGGCGACCGGCTCGGTGAGGTACACATCAGCGCCTTCCTGGAGCCCCTTGATCCGGTCGCTGTCGCTGACGGCGGTGTTGGATATCTGGAGCACGAAGATGGGGGCGTCTTCCGCGTGCTCGACCTTCAGCCTGCGGCAGACCTCGAAACCGTGCATGTCCGGCAGGTTGACATCGAGCACGGCGATGTCGACTGGCTCGGCCCTCGCGATGTCGAGCGCGGCAACGCCGGTCGAGGCCTCGATCACACGAAATCCCGCACCGCGCAGAACCGTGGTCTTGATGAAGCGTCCGGCCTCCTGATCGTCGACGACAAGAATGACCGGAGTGTCGGCCGTCATTGTGCCGCTCGCGTCTCGGAGACGACCGAATGAATCGCCGACTGCAGCGTATCCCGCGTGAGGGCGGCTTTGGACAGAATCGCCGTGTTGCCTATGCGCTCGAGCTCATCGGCAGAGAGCCGCTGGGACGTGACCATGACGATCGGCACCCGCGCGCGCCCCGAGCGCTCGACCAGCCGCTGGTAGACCTCGATGCCGCTCATGTCGGTGAGGCGGAGGTCGAGCAGGATGACGTCCGGGGCGACCTCGTTGACCTTGTCCAGCGCTTCCCGGCCGGATGCGGCTTCAACGACCTCGAAGCGCGTGTCGTTCAACATCTCACGGACGATGTACCGGGAGGCTTCTTCGTCGTCGACGGTCAGCACGCGCACGGTGTGGCCGAGTGGAACGAGCGTTTCCAGGGTACTTATGAGCCACTGGCGGGCGATGGGCTTGACCAGGTACGCGTCGGCTCCCAGCGCGAGACCCTTCCGGCGATCGTCGACCGTCGACGCCACGATCACCGGAATCCGTGCCGTCGCCTCGTCGCGCTTGAGTTTCGCAAGGACGTCCCATGTCTGCTGCCCTTGCATGCGGATGTCGAGCACGATAGCGGCCGGCCGGATCACGTCGAACACCGCCATCGCGGCCTCGACGGACCGCGCCGGCACCACCTGGAATCGTGTCGATGCGAGCGCCCGTTCGTACAGCAATATGTCCTCGTCGGTGTCCTCGATCACGAGCACCTGCGAGCGGTCCGGTGCGATGTGACCCACGACGTGTTGCGCGCGCTGGCGGTATGCGAGCGGCACGACGACGGAAAAGGTGGAGCCGACACCGAGTGTGCTCTGGACGCCGATACGACCGCCGAGCAGTTCCGCAAGTCTCTTGGAAAGCGGAAGTCCGAGCCCGGTGCCTTTGGTCCGGCGCTGGAGCGGGTTCTCAATCTGGACGAATTCGTCGAACACCCGGCCCAGGTCCTGCTCCGGAATGCCGATGCCGGTATCCGCGACGCCG
>DATDHP010000414.1:0-2688 GCA_036521515.1 Vicinamibacterales bacterium | reverse complement strand
AAGGCGAGCTGATGCGGCCGAACAGCGGCAAGCTGATGCTGCCCGGCGCGCGCATCGCCTGGGATATCCATTACTCCGCGTCCAAGGAGGACATCACCGACGTCGTGGAGATGGGTATCTACTTCTACCCGAAGGGAGAGGCGCCGAAGTATCGCCAGCACCTGCTCCGCATGGGGAACACCGGCGACGGCGCCATCGATCTTCCGCCGAACACGATCAAGGCGACCGAGTCCTTCTATCCTCTGCGTCAGGCGGCCCGGGTCGAGAGCTTCCAGCCGCACATGCACCTGCGCGGCAAGGCGATGTCGCTCGAGGCGATTCTGCCCTCGGGCCAGACCGCCATCCTGAGCCACGTCGGCAACTTCACGTTCAACTGGCACAACGCGTACGTCTTCGCCGACCACGCCGCTCCGCTGCTGCCGAAGGGGACCGTGATCAAGGTCACCGCGTGGCATGACAACACCGCGGCCAACAAGAACAACCCGGACCCGAACGTCTGGGTGGGCTACGGCGATCGCACGGTCGACGAGATGGGCCATGCCTGGGTGAATGTCACCTACCTGACCGACGACGAATACGCCTCGGAAATCGAAGCTCGACGTGTGCAGCTGACCAGAGGCACTCAGTAGTCATGCGATCGCACCGGTCCGCGTTGACGTACGCGGCCGCGGCGATCGCCCTCGCTCTGTGTGCGACGGAGGGCGCGGCGCAGTTGCCGCGCCCGCCGCTCGTCCTCGAGCCGCTGGGCACCCGCGGAGAGGCCATCTTCCCCGCGTTCGAGGGGTGGGGGCCCGACAAGAGCGGCGAGACCCTGCTGCTGCTCGGGTACTACAATCGCAACAAGAGCCAGGAGCTCGTCATCCCGGTCGGTCCTGACAACCGGATCGAGCCCGACGGCCCGGATTACGGTCAGCCGACTCACTTCTACACGGGCCGCCAGCATGGCGTCTTCGCCATCAAGGTGCCGAAAGACTTCGGCAACAAGCGCCTGACGTGGTCGCTCACCGCAAACGGCCAGACCTCGACGATCTCCTTCTGGACCAACCCGGCGTACTGGGTCAACTTCTACAAGCACGGGGCGAACGAAAACGAGCCGCCTGTTATCAGGCTGACGCGCGATGGCGCAACGATGACGGGACCGCCGCTCGGAATCGCGCAGACGATATCGGCCGCGGTAGGACAACGGGTACCGTTGACGATATGGGCATCCGATGTTCCGACGTGGGTGTCGCCCGTTGAAGAGGAACTTGCGGCCCTCGCGCGCGCCGCCACGGCGGCGCGCGCGCCGGACAATCCGGTGGCCATCGTCGGCGGTCAGGTGATCGGCGGGCCCAGAGCGACGAGCGCCCCGAGCACTCCGCCGCCCGACATCACCGTGAACTGGAAGAAGCATCGCGGCCCGGGCGAGGTGACGTTCGAGCACGCGCGCATCCCGCTCGTCACCAAGCGCGATCCGAGCCTGTTCCTCGAAGCGGCCACCACGGCGACCTTCGCCACACCCGGCGAGTACGTCGTGCGCGCCCAGGTCAACGACACCTCCGGCGACGGCGGCGGCGGCGAGCAGTGCTGCTGGACGACCGCGCTGGTGAGGGTGAACGTCAAGTAGTCCGCAGTGGGCAGTGGGCAGTCGGCAGTATCTTCCGCCTGAAGGCGCTATCCGCAAGAGACTCGATTACCCGTTGCTTCCGGCTTCAGCCGGAAGAACTGCCGACTGCCCACTGTAGAATGAGCTTGTCATGAAGGCCGTTGTTCTGCAGGTGACGAACGAGGAACTGGCCGAGCGCCGTCGCAAAGGCATCGATCGGTTCGACGAGATGTGGGAAGGCGTGCTCCACATGGCCCCGGCTCCTGGCTACGAGCATCAGCGCATCGTCAGTGGAATCGATCGGTTCCTTGGATCTCTGTGCGACCGCGAGCAGCGCGGTGTTCTGGCGATCGGCATCAACGTGTTCAACGAAGCCTCGGCCGTTCCTGATTATCGGATTCCGGACTTCACCTCTGTTGCGGCGGGACGCGAGCAGTTGCTGGCGCCGGACGGCGTTCGCGGCGGCGGCCCTGACGCGGTGATCGAGATCCGCTCGCCCGATGACGAGACGTACGAAAAACTGCCGTTCTTCGCGCGGCTGGGCGTGCGGGAGATGGTTGTCATCGACCGCGATACGAAACAGCCCGAGATCTACCGCCTTGCGGGACTGCAGTACGTCGCCGTTCAAGCGGATCGCGATGGATGGGTCCGCAGCGACACGCTCGGCGTGCGATTTGCGCGGACCGCCGCTGGCCGCCTGGTGATCGAAGACGCGGCCGCTCCGGGCACCCGCTCCGAGATCTGAGGCGAGAACACGATTCGTCGAGCGGTGCACGCACGGCAACCAGCCCTGGCAACACGCATCGGTGCCATCGGGGCAAGTGCACGAACGATGGATCCTGAACGGTGGCAGCGGATCGAAATCGTGTATCACGCCGCGCTGCAACTCGACCGGCCGCAGCGCGCGGCGTTCCTCAGCAACGCTTGTGCAGGCGATGAGGAGTTACGCACGGCAGTCGAGTCGCTGCACGCGCACGAGCAGACGGCGGAAGCGGTTTCTTCGCACCCCCACGCTCGAAGCAGTCGGCCAGGACCTCGTGACGACTCCGCAGCCCTCCCAGCGGCGCCTGAAAACAGGTCGGCTCCTACCAGGCCCTCTCGCT
>DATDHP010000413.1:0-3023 GCA_036521515.1 Vicinamibacterales bacterium | reverse complement strand
CGATGCTCAATGCTCAATGCTCAATGCCCAATGCTCAATGCCCAATGCTCAATGCAAAATGGTCAACGAAAGACTCATCGCATCGAAATCAAGTCGACGAGGGCCGTCCTTGCCACCCATCCGTTTTGAGCATTTTGCATTGAGCATTTTGCATTGAGCATTTTGCATTGAGCATGGCCTCATGCGATCTGTGGCACCGCCTGCCGAAGGCTCTTGACGAGACCAGCAACGTCGAGGCCGTGGTACGCAAGGACCTCGTCGTTGGTGCCGCACCCGGGCAGCTCCGTGACGCCGATGCGCGTGACGCGCGCCGCCGGCTCCAGTGCGAGCGTGGCAAGCGCGGCCGCCACCATGTCGCCCTGACCGCCGTGCACATAATGATTGTCCACCGTGATCACGGAGCGGCGCGCGCCGATGACCTGCCTCAGCCACCGCTGGTCGACGCGGTTGAGCCATGGGAGGTTCACGAGCCGGATGCTCGCGCCGGTCGTCTTCCCGATCTCATCGACCGCCTCGAAGAGGTTGGAGAGCAGCCACGGACCGTAGGCGAACGCGATGGCGTCGGTCCCGTCGCGCACGATCCACCCCCGCCCGACCTCGACAGGCTGTCCCTTCGGGTAGGCGAAGGGCAGCGGCCACTTCACCGAGACGAGCCGAAGGTATGAGCTCTCGTTCACGCGGTTGACGAGATGGCCGCAGATTGCCTCCACCTCGGCTTCCGAGGATGGTTCCGCGAGCACGAGATTCGGTATCGCCCCCAGCGCCGAGATGTCGCGCACGGACTGGTGCGAGTGGCCCGGACCGCCCGGCAGCAGGCCAGCCAATGACCCCACGTAGATGACCTTCGAGCCTTCGCTGCACTGGTTGTATATCTGTTCGTTCGGCCTTGCCGCGAGGAAGCAGGCGAAGGAGTGCACCACCGGCAGCGCGCCCCGGCGCGCCATGCCGGCAGCCATCGACACCATGTCCTGCTCGGCGATGCCGCACTCGATGAATCGATCGGGGTGCTGCCTGGCGAATGACACGAGCCCGCAGTCCTTGACGAGATCCGCATCGAGGACGAGAAGACGCGGGTTCCTACCGGCCTGCGCGACGAGCGCGCGATCGTACGCGGCCACCAGGTTGTCGGTCTGCCTGGGCTCGCGTCGCGGGTTGCGCGTGCGCGTTTCGGTCCTGATCGAACCGAGGCCCAGCCCGGCGACGAGCGCCTGCGCGGACGCGCGCAGCTCGGCGAGGCCGGCCGTGTAGCCAGCTTCGCTCGGGGCGCCCGAGTGATAGCCGTACAGCTCGTCCGCCTTCATCGCCGGGCCTTCCATGAAGCTGACGCCCTTGCCCTTCACGGTGTCCGCAATGATCACCTTCGGCCGATCGGTCACCGCATCCAGCGCGCGGAACGTGCGCTCGAGCGCTGCCACATCGTGGCCGTCGACGCGGCTCACGTGCCACCCGAACGCACGGAACCTGGCCTCGAGATCGCCGAGGGGACTGACGTCGTTCACCCACGTGTCCGACTGGATCTTGTTGTGGTCCACGATCGCCACGATCTCGCCGAGGCCGCGACTCGCGGCCGAGCCGAGCGATTCCCACACCTGGCCTTCCTGCAGTTCCCCGTCGCCGGTCAGCACGAAGATGCGCCGCGGCGCGCCAGCCTGGCGGTTGGCGATCGCCATCCCCTTCGCCTTCGAGATGCCCATCCCCAGCGAGCCGGTGTTCGCCTGGATGAACGGCGTCTCGACGTGCGGATGCCCTGGCAGCCCGTGCAGCCGGCGCAACTGGTGGACCTGCTCCGCCGGCAACAGGCCCAGCCCGATGAGGACGGAATACAGCGCCGGGGCGTCGTGACCTTTCGACGAGAAGAAGATGTCGGAGGCGGCGGGGCCTTTGTCCAGGTCACGAATCTCGTTGAGGAACAGCCAGCTGATGATTTCGAGCGAGCTGAAGCTGGTCCCGATGTGCCCCGACCACGCGCCGGCGATCATGGAGAGCGTGTTGATGCGGGCGAGCGCCGCGAATGCCCGCGCCTTCAGCACCGCGGATCCGCCCGCGTCGACGACGCGGCGGAACTCCGACGGCGGCACGAAGACCAGCTCGAGGCTCTCTCCCTGGTCTGTCTGAATGTCACCCATCAATCCACCTGATACGGCGTGGGGCGCGGGCCGCGAGCAGCAGTTCCGCCAGGTCGAGATCGAACGGGTCGTCGATATCGAGCGAATCCTCGCGCGCCATCACCAGCCCGCGCGTATCCGGTCCGTACAAGGTGCCCCGGTCGACCAGGACCGACGTACGGACCGCGGCGACGGCAGGGCCGTTCCGGGCGAAGAGGCGCGGCTTGTCCTGCCGCCGGAGCCGGAGCTCACCGTCGGCAGCAGGAACCAGACGATTGCCCTCCTGGCGCATCAGCGACGAAGGGCTGAACTGGTGCGGCACGACAATCACCGTGACCACCGAGTCGGCGCCGGAAGACTCCAGCAGCTCGACGGCTGCATCGACGTGCTCGGCGCGACGAAACGGCGATGTCGGCTGCAGGAGGACGACGGCGTCGGGCCGGTATCTCTCGCGCCGCTCCAGCGTGGCGACGATATCCAGCAGCACGTCCACCATCGGCGTGTCATCGGCCGCGAGATGCGGAGGGCGGAGCAGCGGCGTTTCCGGGACGAGCGCGCGCGCGATCTCGAAGATCTCCTCGTCGTCCGTGCTGACCACGAAGCGCGTCAGCCGGCGGCTCGCGCGCGCCGCGTCGCAGGTATAGGCAATCAGCGGCCGCCCGCCGAGCGGCGCAAGGTTCTTGCGGGGGATGCCCTTGGACCCCCCGCGCGCCGGAATGATGCCGAGTACTTCCATTTCAGACCGATAACCCGGGTTGGCTTTGGTACCGGCGGCCTCTCAGGTCCGCGTGCGTCTGAGAGCCGAGTAGCGAAGCTCCGCCTCAAACCGACGAGTGGATCGGCGGATCTTCGCTACTAGAAACTTGCTTCATCTCTCACGACTCAGGCCTTAGGAGATGTCTAAACTTGGGCCTTCAC
>DATDHP010000412.1:0-3088 GCA_036521515.1 Vicinamibacterales bacterium | reverse complement strand
GTCGGCGCCGTTCCCCGCCTCCTTCGTCTGGTAGCCCCGCAATTGAAAGAGCCTGACCAGTCCGGTTCTAGTGGCGTCCGTGTCGTCGATGATGAGGACAGTCGGCACAGCTCGACTGCCGGCAGGATATCAAATTTTCGGTACTCACCCAGAGGGGGCCCCAGAAATCCCTACAGGCTCAGGCGTAGCCACGCGGTGCCACGCAGTTGCGCCGGACCTCGACGGCCAATCTCTTCCACCCGCTGTACCGCCAGCAGATGCTCCTCGCTCTTCGGCCCGATCGCGGCCAGCCGCGCATTCGCCCGGGAACTTCGCCTACTCGCCAGTGAGCACGAGCTCTGCCTTCCCGCAGCGATTTCCTCGACAACGGCAGGGAGGAACTCCTCTCCGGTCTTCGGCAGGACTGCGGCCGCCGCGCGGGGCAGTTCCTCGCTCCGCTGGTGCCGCAGCCGTTGGGCCCGGCAGGGCCCTGCAAATCTGTGCCGCGCGTTCGTCCGTTCGCCTGCGTGGCGTGTAGTCAATCCATTAATCGGGAGTGCCCCCGGAGGTCATCGGCACGAGGGGACGGAATTACAACGGGAGCTGACCACGGCAAACACTTGACCTTTTCGAGGACAGGCAAGCATCATCTCGGGCTGATGGCCATCAATCAGGCGACCGAGGTGGGCTTCGCGCCGCCGGCGATCGGTCGGAGCGAAGTTGCCGAGGTAGTGGCCACGCTCGAGTCCGGTTGGCTCTCGACCGGCCCCCGCGTCCACCTGTTCGAGCGCGCCTTCGCCGAGTACGTCGGGGCGGCGCACGCCGTCGCCGTCAATTCCGGTACGGCGGCGCTCCACCTTTCGCTGCTCGCGGCAGGCGTCGGGGCCGGTGACGAGGTCGTGACCACGCCGCTGACGTTCTGTTCGACCGCAAACGTCGTCGTGCACGTCGGCGCGACGCCCCGCTTTGCCGACATCGATCCGGCGACCTGGAACCTCAGCCCCGTCACGGCCTCAGACGTGATCACGCCGCGCACCCGCGCGCTGATCCCCGTGCACTACGCCGGGCGTCCGGCCGAGACGTCCGCGTTCCGGCGGCTCGCTGCGCGTCATGGTGCGGCCCTGATCGAGGACGCGGCACACTGCGTCGAGGGGCGCTCCGACGGCGTCAAGATTGGCGTGACGGCCGACCTGACCTGCTTCAGCTTCTACGCGACGAAGAACCTGACGACGGGTGAAGGAGGCATGCTGACGACGGCGCGGGAGGACTGGGCCGCGTTTGCGCGCGTGGCGTCGCTGCACGGCATGAGCCGCAACGGGTGGACGCGATCCACGGATGGCTCGCCCCACTACGACGTGGTGATGCCTGGCTACAAGTACAACATGATGGATCTGCAGGCCGCGATCGGCTTGCACCAGCTCGCCAGCCTCGAGCAGCGGCTCCAGCGTCGAGAAGCGATCTGGCGCCTGTACGACGAGGGGCTTGCGGACCTGCCGTTGACGCGTCCCGCGCCCGTGGCGCCCGGGGATCGGCACGCCCGTCACCTGTATACGGTGCTGGTCGATCCGGCATCGGGCTGGACGCGTGACGCGCTCGTGGAGGCGCTGCAGCGCGAGGGCATCTCGACGAGCGTGCATTTCAAGGCTCTTCACCTGCACCCCTACTATGCGCAGCGCTTCCATTTGCGGCCCGGCATGTTCCCGGTCGCGGAATCGGTGGCGGCGCGGACGCTGTCGCTGCCGCTCTCGTCCGGCATGACGGACGAGCAGGTGGAGCGGGTCGTCTCCGCACTCCGCGCGTTGCTGCGAGCGCGGTGACGTGCCGCGGACGTCGGATTTTCGGGTCATCTTCGTAGTGGCGGCCGGGCCGCGGATCGGTTTCGGGCATCTCGTTCGCTGCCGCTCGCTCGCGCGCGCGTTGGGTGTGGCGCCGGTGGTGGTGTTGCGCGGCAGCCCGGATACCCGCCGGCGCGCCGCGGCCGGGGGCTTGCAGCTCGTCAACCTCCGCAGTGACGACGAGCTGCGCCGGCTCGATCCGCAGGTGATCGTGGTGGACGATCCGTGGCCGGCGGCGGTGGTGGCGTGGGTGCGGCGGGCCCGGCGCGCGGGCGTGCCGGTAGCCACCATTCACGATCTGGCGATCGCGGCGATCGAGTCGGATCTCGTCATCGACGGCAGCGTGCACTCGCCGCGCGGGATCGACGGTCGCTTCGGCAGCGTGCGCGGCCCATCGTACGCGATCCTGGACCCGCGGGTGCGAGCGGCACGCGAGCGGCTGACGCGTCCGGCGTCCCGGCGCGTCCTGATCGCGCTCGGCGGGGGTCGCCGTTTCGCGTTGGCCGCGCGTCTCGCGGAGGCGATTGCCGCCCGCATCGACGGCGTGCAGATCCGGGTCGCGGGCGGGTTCACCGGCGCCCGTGGTGCGCCGGCCCTTTCGAGGGCCACGTGGGTCGAGACGAAAGACGGTCTGACCGGCGAGTTGTCGGCCGCGTCGGTCGCGGTCCTGGCCGGCGGCGTCACGTTGTACGAGGCGTGCGCGCTCGGCGCGCCTGCGGTGGCCGTTGCCTTGAGCCCGGCGCAGCACATGACGATTCGCGCGATGGCACGGCGTGGTGCGGCGGTCGACGCTGGCCCGCTCTATCGGAATATTCCGGCTGAAGCCGGAAGCCACAGCAGGAGGGACAGCACGATCGCTCGCGTGGCGCGCGCAGTCGAGCAACTGCTGCGCGATCCGGCGGCCCGCCGGCGCCTGGCACTGAACGGACGGCGGCTGGTCGACGCGCGCGGCGCCGCACGCGTGGCGGCACGGCTGCGGCAGTTGCCGACAGCGGTCGCCGGCCGCCTTCGCGCGCGACGCGCGCTTCGGCGAGCCTCGCCGAAGCCTTCGGCGGAGGCGGGGGGAGTCGGCCATGTTGCGCAACGCGAGCGCGGTGCTGGTCGATTAATGAGGGGCTCATGAACATCGGTGGTCACCGCGTCGGCGGCGATGCGCCGCTCTTCGTCATCGCCGAGATCGGGCTGAATCACGGCGGCTCGGTCCAGCGTGCGCTCGACATGGTCGACGCGGCGGCGGAGGCTGGCGTGCCCGCCGTGAAGCTGCAGACGGTCGT